>CALBIE010000184.1 GCA_937893495.1 uncultured Verrucomicrobiales bacterium
GCCGGAGTGATCACCGCTGTCCTGTCCATTACTTCTGTTAACCTGCACGCTGCGGGAGGCGAGTATCAGTTCAAAGCAGATCCGACCAAGGTTCTCGGCGCGGAAAACTGCAAGGAGTGCCATGCACCGATTTTTGCCGCGTGGGAAAAGACGCACCACTATCTGAGCTTCAGTGCTGGCACGGGTGAGAAGCCGGCCATGCATCGGACCGACGAGGCGAAGGAAATTCTCAAAAAAATGGGTATGCGTAGCGCCAAACGGGATTTGTGCGTGCAATGTCATTACACTGGTCAGGGGACGGAGAGCCGGGTAAAGACGATTTCCGGAACTTCCTGCGAATCCTGCCATGGTGGCGGTGCCGACTGGAACAAAGTACACAGCAACAAGGAGGATTCGATGGCGCTGATCAAGTCGGAAGCCCTCGGAATGATCCGGCCGCATAACACCTATGCCGTCGCCGCGAATTGTTTCACCTGCCACACCGTGCCCGCGGAGGATCTCGTTAACAAAGGAGGCCATACAGCGGGCAGTGATTTCGAGCTCGTAAGTTGGTCGCAAGGAGAAGTGCGGCACAACCTGCAGAAGACGGAAGGGAAGCAGAACACCGAAGCGAGTGGCGAGCATAAGCGCGTGCTTTACGTAGTAGGCCGAATTCTCGACCTGGAGCACAGCATTCGCGCGCTGGCCAAGGCAACCGGTCCCGGAACCTATGCGACCAGGATGACCGAGCGCATCAATCGGGTCCTGGGTGAGCTGAAGAAAATTGAAAGCGCGGGTGTTGCCGTGGGCGCCGTTGTCAGTGCGGTGGATGCCGGGCAATTGAAACCCGGCAATGCCGCCACTCTGAATGGCATTGCTGACAAAATAGCCAAAACGGGTCAGGCATTTGCCTCCGGCAATGACGGGGCAAAACTGGCTGGCGTGGACGGATTGATTCCTGGTTCGGACAAGTATAAAGGGAAACCCTACCAACCGTAGTCCGTTCGGTATCGGCTCTAACGGGACTGCATCAATGTCGATGAGGTAACGGGAGCGATGGAAAATTAACCTGAATGCCCGAATCGGTTGAAGCAAAAAGCGGCGAAGAGTGGCATACGATAAACAAGCCACAGCGCTGGGATATTCCCTTCTGGCGGGAGACGTTAAGTCCGCGTCGCTGCCAACCGATGAAGCACGAGGACGTGAAGGGGATCCTCGAACGCGAGCCATTCAGTCGCATTGATCCGGATCGATTTCCGCGCTCCCTTTCGCTCGAAGGGATTCTCCTGAACGATGCACGCATTCGTCGCTTCGCCAAGGGTGAGATCGTGGTTCGTCAGGGAGATTACGGCAATTCGGCTTTCTTTGTTCTCTCCGGGTCGGTTCAAGTGCTCCTCGAATCCGTCGATGACGCACTCCTGGGGCGACGCAAACTCAAGAAGAACAGTTTCTTTTCCGCTCTAACGCAATTATGGAAGAATCCGAAGACTCCGGAACGCCGTAAGTTCCGCGGCGAAGGCTCACTCAGCACGGTACCTTCAGTCTTTGGGCGGCCGGAGGATGAACTACATACCACAGTGTTCCTGCAGGATGTCTCGGCAGTGCTTCAGGGTGTGCGGTCGAGCATGATTAAAGAAGGCGATCTATTCGGCGAGATCGCCGCACTCACCCGGACGCCCCGAACCGCCACTATTATCGCGGCCGAGCGTTCCAATCTGCTGGAGATTCGTTGGCAGGGGTTGCGCGATATTCGGCAGCGGAGCTCCGAGCTGAAGGCACATATCGATCAATTGTACCGGGAGCGCTCGCTCAATGCGCATTTGTTTGCCACGCCGATGTTCCGGCATTTGAGTGAGGACGAAATGAAGCAGGTTGCGGCGGCAACGGAGTTTCAGACGTACGGCAACTACGACTGGAATGTTTCCTACAGCAAGGTCAAGGAAATGAGCCCGGCGCAGCGACTTCAGTATGAACCGGTCGTCGCAAGGGAAGGCCATTATCCGAATGGCGTGTTCCTGATTCGATCCGGTTTCGCCCGATTGAGTGAAACGTACAACCACGGAGAACGCACCGTCAGCTATCTTGGACGGGGGCAGGTATTTGGCTTTGAAGAAGTCGCGTACAATGGCTTGCACAATAAACAGGTGCCGTTTCAACGCACCTTGCGCGGCGTCGGTTACGTGGACATGCTTTACATCCCGACCTCCGTGATCGAGAAGTTTGTCCTGCCGAACATCGACCCGAAGGAGATTCCAGATTTCGAGGCGTTGGAAAAATCGGTCGATACACCGGGGCTGGCGGCGATGAAAGACCAGATGAACCCGGACCTTCTGGAGTTTCTCGTGGAGCGTCGGTTCATCAATGGCACGGCCACGATGATCATCGACATGGAACGATGCACCCGTTGTGACGACTGCGTCCGGGCTTGCGCCAGCACGCACAACAACAATCCTCGATTTTTACGACAAGGACCGATCATGGAAGGCTACATGGTCGCCAATGCCTGCATGCACTGCCAGGATCCGGTCTGCATGATCGGTTGCCCGACCGGGGCGATTCATCGCAGTTCGGCGGAGGGTCAGGTGGTGATCAATGACGACACCTGCATCGGTTGCGCCACCTGCGCGAACGCCTGTCCGTATGACAATATACAGGTGGTCGCGGCTCGGGATGCGAGCGGTCAAGTGGTTTACGATGAGCTGAACAGCAAACCCATCGAGAAAGCGACCAAGTGCGATTTGTGCGTTGATCAATGGCATGGCCCCGCCTGCGCGAACGCCTGCCCGCATGATGCCCTGATCCGCGCGGACATGCTGGACTGGGAAAAACTTTCCAACTGGTTCCGCAAATGACCAATCTACGAAAGCGCCGCTTGATTGCCTTCACGATGCTGCTGATAGCAGCAGTGGGATATGGGTGGTTTGACTTTGCGCTCAAGACTCATTTCCAGCCGGCAGTAAAGGCTTCCGGTCTTTTGCTGTTTACACTCATGGTTTTTTTGACGCTGTTCAACGCCCGCAAAAAGCTGCCGTTCATTCCTGTTTTGCAGGCTTCCACCTGGATGCAACTTCATATTTACCTCGGTTATTTCACCCTTCTGCTTTTCTTTTTGCATATGGGCATTCGGATCCCTCAGGGAGGGTTGGAGATTTCAGTGGCCCTCTTGTTCCTTTCGGTCAGCCTCAGTGGGGTCCTGGGGGCCTATCTCTCCCGGACGTTTCCCGTGCGATTGACTCATCATGGCGAGAACCTGTTGTTCGAGCGAATTTCCGGGATTCGCTATCAATTGGCTGAGCAGGTTGAAGCGCTGGTGGTCGATTCAGTGTCCACGACGAACTCATCTACGATCGCCGATTTCTATCGCGAACATTTGCGCGACTATTTTGCCCGGTCGCACAATTTCTGGAGTCACCTGACGGGTTCGCCGCGTCCCTTGCGGCGGTTGCTCGAGCGGATGGATGCCCTCGACCGTTTCCTGAATGCGGACGAACGAAAATACATGGAGCAGCTCACTGAACAGGTTCGCGTGAAGGACAATATAGATTTTCAGTGGTATCTGCAGGGCACGCTGAAGATTTGGTTGTTTGTGCACATCCCACTCACCTACGCACTGTTGCTGTTCGCCGCGGTGCATGGACTACTGGCCTGGAAGTTTACCTGAGAGATTTGCAAGATGCAGTGGTTCCAAAATTTCGGGTTCAAGCAACACCCATACGATCGCCCTAATCAGAACTGGGTCTGTGGTCGGGAGTGTATCGGAAAGCCGTGCCCCAACGGACCGGGTTCGGTTGGCGAATGCCGGGCGACATTCGAGTGCCGCCCCGTTCGGTCCGGTGATCGCTGGATGTGTAATCGTCCGCGACTGGGTACTGATTCCAAACCCTGCGAACCAGGTCCCTCGCCTTCAGGCGTTTGCGGATGTGCGATTCCGAAGTGCGCCCCCGTCCGCAGTTTGCGAGCGCGACGCGGCCTGGCAGTGATAATCGCGGTTGCGATTGCGTCGGCGGCGTTGTTAATCCTGCTCAGCTCGCCATCGGGAAGCAGGTTCATGGTTCCCGGTGAGTTGACGCATGCTCATTCGTCGGCTCAATCGAAATGCACGGATTGTCACAGTGCGGGCGAGGGGATGCCGATTGATTGGATACATGCCGTGCGAACGCATGGCGCGGCGCCCGAAAGTGGTAAATGCCTCTCCTGTCATCCACTTGGGGAACACCCGCTCAATCCACACTCCCTTTCTCCGGCTGGACTCGAGAGTTCACTCGAGTCGGTTCAGGCAAAAATGGCGGGGATCGTGCCGAAGAGTTCTTTCGGTCTGGAAGTCAGTTCGGCTGTCTCTGTCCCGGAAAGTTTTAAGCAGAATCAGATACGCTGCTCAAGTTGTCATCGCGAACACCAGGGCAAGAACCATGATTTAAAGCGACTCAGCGACACACAGTGCCAGGTGTGTCACAAATTTCAGTTTGGAAGCTTTGCTCACGAACATCCTTCTTTCGGCAGTTATCCTTTCAGCGAGCCGACCCGCATCGCCTTCGATCACCAACGACACTTGCGGGAGCATTTTAAGAAGTCCGAAAACCGTGATCTGGCTCCAACGTCATGCCTTGGTTGCCATCGCCTGGACGACAAGGGCAATTCGATGATTATCAAGCCGTTTGAGCAATCGTGCGCAAGCTGCCATGCCAAAGAGTTTCCTGGCTTTGACAAAAAGGCGCCCGCGATTCCGTTTCTCCGCATACCTTTGATCGATGTTGAGACGTTGGAGGAGGAGGAAATTGGAATTGGTGAGTGGCCGGATGATTGGGATTCACTGGAAACCAGGTTGAGCCCGTTTTCCCAGCTTCTTCTTTCCCACGACGAACATCACGCACATGCGGTGAGCCAGATGGGCGATCAGGATCTGGACGCGCTCGAAGGTGAACAATTGAGCAGCGCCGGACGAATCGCATGGGGTCTCAAGGAACTGTTGTTTGATGTATCGGAAAAAGGCAGTAGCGAAATCATTCACCGCGTCGAGTCTGCCTTGAAACGCAAATTGAATCCGGCGGAATCCTCCGCACTGAGCGAAGTGATGGCTCCTGACCTTTTTAAGGAAACGGCGAAACATTGGTTTCCCAATCTGGCCTCCGAAGTAAAGGCTCACCGCGAAGGCAATAATCCTTTGTCGAAGTTCATGGATCCGGATGCGATGGAAAAGCGTCTTTCGACCGAACCGGTGTTTCTGGGCGGCAGTTGGTTTCGATCGGACGTTGACTTGACGGTATATTATCGACCGGCCCATCACGCGGATCCGTTCCTGAAAATCTGGATGCAATTGGCGTGGCAGGCGAGCACGGGTGGGGAGACGAATATTCCGACCCGACTCGCGAAGAGTCTGATGGGCGCCAGCCAGAAGGTCGTGCCTGGACGATGTTTGAAATGCCATAGCGCGGAAACCGAACCGTTCAAAGTAATTCAGTGGCAGAGTTTACGTCCCAATCCAATCGAGCGATCGTTCAATCGATTTTCTCACTCGGCGCATTTCAGCCTGCTGGACTCAAAAGGCTGTGTGACCTGTCATAGCATGAATCATGAGGCGGACGGGGATGCCTACTTGTCCGCCTTCGATTATCATCGGACCGGCAAAGAAAAATCCTACGCCAGCAATTTCGGCCCGATTGACAAGACTACTTGCGCCAGTTGCCATACGAAAACGCGCGCCGGCGAATCCTGCCTGACCTGCCATAACTATCACGTGGGAAGATTTGAAGGCACGGCGACGAAGGGCGCCCTGTTTGAAACGATGGACCCGCGTTTGCTGCCAACGAATGGAGTAGAATCCGTTAAGAAGTAGTCTTGCTGAATCATTGGCGAACGAAACAGACAGTGAACGATTGATCGACGAGGAAGGAATTGGAGCTTGGAGTTTCTTTATCTCATGAAATGATCGGCATCGGTATCCCCTCAAGCTTATGAAGACAGTCAAATACGGCGTCATCGGTCTGGGTTGGTTTGGTGAACGGCACCTCGAAGCCCTGTCCGCCATCCCCAATGTGGAACTTCACGCGCTTTGCACGCGAACCGAACCCCGCCTGAAGGAACTCGCGGCCAGGTTCGGTGTGACAAAAACCTATACGGACTATCAGGAAATGGTCGCGGATCCGGAACTGGAAGCGGTCAGCATTGTCACCATGTGGGACCAGCACGTCGCTCCCACGGTGGCCGCACTGGCGGCCGGTAAACACGTCTTTCTGGAAAAACCCATGGCCTCGACCATCGCCGATTGCGATCAGATTGTTGATGCCGCCAATGCGGCCGACGGTTCCTTCATGGTCGGTCACATCTGTCGCTTCAATCCACGCTACGCCGCAGCGAAGCAGACGATCGCAGCGGGCAAAATTGGAAAAATCGTTTCCATGTATGCGCGGCGCAATCTGCCGCAATGGGTCGGCGCTTCGGTCCTCGACAAGATTGGTCCTATCATTGGCGATTGCGTGCACGATACCGACCTGATGTTCTGGTTCAGCGAATCGAAGGCTGTGACGGCCTATGCACAGACCGTGCAGTTTCGCGACCACGCCAATCCCGATCTCGGTCAAGTGATGTATCGCCTTGAGAACGGCGCCTCATGCATTCTTGAATCCGTCTGGTGCCTGCCGGATACGACGCCCTTCCAAATCGATGAACGCCTCGAGGTTGTGGGCACCGAGGGATCGGTTTCCATCCACGATACGCATCCCAATCTGATGATTGTGGACAAGGACGGTTCGCGATGTCCGGATACCACCTACTGGCCGGAAATCCACGGCGAACTCCGCGGCGCATTACGCGACGAGCTTTCTTACTTCGTCAAGTGTGTCGCCAATGGTGAAAAGCCGTCCATCATCACCGCCGAAGAATCCCGCGAAGCCGTCCGCGCGTGTCTTGCGGCCGAGGAATCGGCGCGGACGGGAGCGGTGGTGAAGATTTAAACTCCGGTGAGTGGACGAAAGATCAGAGGCTCGGCGTAGCCTCGCCTCACCGTGTCTCCCCGCACGCGGAGCCTCATGCCAACAACGTCAGGCTGTCACCGGCCCATCGTGCGCAAGCATTTCATCAATCTGCCGATTGCCCGCTCTAACACGAATTGTCAGTTGATATGTCCGCGACTTCCCGGGTCCAAGCGAGGCGTTGGCCAATCGCGACTTGTCGTGCGGCTTGCCGAGCAATGAACCGTAGAAGGGCTCTAGCGCAGTGGCATAGCAGCCGGTTCCATAGTGCTGCCAGTTGGCCATGCGCGGCAGGTCTTTGGCGGGATATTCCAACTCGAGTCCCAGCTTCAATGTTTGGTTGATGATGCCAATGTGGCAAAGCCCCTTTCGATCGGGTTTCACATCCACGAGCAATCCGCGCTCGGCGGAGTCGACATGTTCGGGAAGCGGGCCGACGGCCCGTTTCAATCCGTTCATCTTCTTCTCACTGATTGGAACGAGGATGGACCCATCCGTCTGCGGCGGCAGTTCCCAATACTGCGCCCGGCCTCGATAGACAAAGCGCGCACCCTCGTCCAGCAACGGGTAGCCCGGGTTGCAATGATACAACCAGTGATGCGACGCGGAGTTCGCGCTGCGATTGGTGACCGTGTCCTCAATTCGAATCTCGGGCACGCCCAGAGTGCAGCGAATCTCGCGGCGAATCTCGAAGGTTGGGCCAAACATCCGGCTGTCGCGCACGTTCAACCGCAACAGCATTTCATGGTTGCTGGAATGGGGATCGGGATTCACGAGGGATTCAACCTCCGCCGGAGTATTGGAGTAGCGCCCGTGTAGTCCACTCGTGCCGCCCGTCTGCTCCCGGGGTCCGCCGATGGTTTCCGGTCCGCACGTGGTCAGCAATCCGCCGGGCCACGAGCGCAGCCATTCAAACGCCGTGTTGTAGGCCGGACTGGGTGGCTTGATGTCGTTGGGCGTCAGGTAGGCCAGGCCGTGCTCATTGAAATGCGCATCGACGATGTCACCGCCACGATCCAACGCGACGAGGAAGCGCAGACCTGAACCGGTTTCGAACCATGCGCACTTCACGCCATTCGTCAGCGTGCCAAGGCGAATGCCGCCGAGTTGATGTGCGTTCTCAAACTTCGCCGTCGATAGATTCATTTTCATCGCGTCGGATTACCAGGGTGGAAGGCCCATCGTTCCGCCATCGAGCACCAGGGAGGTGCCATTGACGTAGCCAGCCTCATCGCTCAGAAGAAACGCGGCCGCATGGGCGATATCCATCGGCTGACCCAACCGGCGAACGGGTATCTTCTTCTCCACCTCGGCATAAAGTTCCGCGACAGGTTTGTCCCAACCAGTGCAACTTGCAGCCAGCATCGGTGTGTCAATCGTGCCCGGACTGATGCCCACCACGCGCACCTTGCCCGCGTGATCCGTCGCCAGACATCGAACCACCGCGTCCAACGCGCCCTTCGATGCGCAATACAACGAGTGCGCGGGAAAACCAATGTGCGCCGCCACGGAGGTCGTGATCAGCAACACGCCTTTGCCGGTCTTCTCCAACTCCGGGATCGCATGTTTCGCCGTAAGAAACACGCCCTTCACGTTGACATTCATGACCTTGGTCCAGTCCGCCTCGTTGAAATCGGTGACCAGTCCGCGCGCCCACACGCCGGCATTGCAGTGAACCGCATCGACCCGGCCGAATGCGGCAACCGCGGCTGAAACCATTTGCCGAACGGACTCCTCGTTCGATACATCGGTCCGCACAAACTTCGCGTCATGACCGGCTGCGAGCAGCTCCTTCTCAAGCGCTTTTCCCTCAATTTCCTGCACGGAAGCCAACACGATCTTCGCGCCGAGTTCCGCGAAATGCCGACTGCACGCCTCGCCGATGCCCGATGTGCCGCCCGTGACGATGATGACTTTGTCTTTGAGATTCATAAATACAGTTTACCAGGGAAGGTCTTCCTCCTTCTCGAACTGCATGTACTCAATCACCGCGCCGTCCTTCAGGATAAACGCGACCGTGAAATTCGGAGACGGCTCGAACGGCTCAAGAATCACGTTTTCTCCTGCAATCGCCGCGCGTACGTCCGCAACACGATACGCCACATGCGGCATGTCGCGCACTGGTCCAGTCACCGGGCTGTCTTTCTCGAAGCGGAGAAACTCCACCTTGTACGGGTGCTTGCGCGGGTCGGTGACCCACACTTTCGTGTCTGCGACAAAAAATTCACCCGGCTGACTCTCGTCCGTCGGCAGGCCGATATGATGAAACTCTTTTTTCATGTTGCTTGCTGATTCCTGAATTCCAATGCGCGATCAAGCATCCGGAAAATATCATTCTCCGGCGCATAGCCCAGCACCGATTGTGCCCGTCCAATGTCGATCTCGAATGAATGATAGTCCGGGCAGCGAATTTCATGCGTCGCGATTCCAGTTTTCTCCGAAAGGTGCCCCGCCGCCTCCCGGTAATCGAACGCCTTCGGTCCGGCGATATTGAAAGTCGTGCCAATGGCTTTCGGCTCGTCAAGCATCCGGTCAAAAGCCTGCATAACATCATCCACATGCACGATGTGGCGACGAAACGGATTGCTGTGGCGGTCGATCAAAATGGGGATGCGTTCCTGCTCATCCCGAACGAGCTGTAATGTTTCGTCGCTGACCTCGCCAAAGCCATGCCCCTTCTCAGTCGGATCAACGTTCTTCAACAGTGAGAAATGATTCAGCAAGTCGTCGTCCTCATGCACCCAGGACGAGCGCAATACTGTCACCGGCAATCCATATTGGATACGATATTGCTCGGCCATCGTTTCCTCCATGACCTTGGAAAACGCGTAATAGCCCGGATACGCTGTCAATGGATGAGATTCATCAATTGGTTCGGGTTGCGGATAAAACCAGATGCCGAAGGAGGCATCACCACCGAGCAGAATGAATTGCCGAATCTTCGTTTCGCGGCAGGCTTCAAGCACATTGAACGTGCCGCGTACGCTGACGTCGAAGAATGTGTCAGGATCTTCCTTGGTCGTCGCCATCTGCACGACGATATCCGCGCCTTCGACAACCTGTTTGACCGCACCGGGATCGGTAATGCTCCCGGAAACGATTTCCACATTTGCGCCGGAGACAGGCGTTTTGTGGACGAGCGCACGGCAAGCGACTCCGCGCGCTTCCAGCACCCGCAGAGTGTGTCGTCCCAGCTTGCCGCTGGCACCAAACAAGGCAACGTTCGTCATAATTCAGGAGATGGAGAAACGATAAGCGGCAGGCGCCCGATGGCAACGCAATTTCGGAATCGCGACGGGGAGCACGCCCGCCTCGGGTGTGGCTGGCCGCGCCCCGCGGCCAGCGTCATGCGGGCGAGACTGACACGAACACCCGGATCGTTTCCGTGCGGACGGGTTTTCCGCCAGGGCGCGCTCCCCTTTCTGTTTCAAATCTCGGGTTGAAAACAATTGTCGCGTTGCTCTCCGTGCAGGCCAGTGGGACGCGCGTGCTACCTGATCGTGTTTGTCGGTGCGAGTCATACCCGCCCGCATCCCCCTCTTGGCAGGCACTACTTTTTGTAAAGCCAGTTAATGTCGAATGAAGTGATCTGCGTTGTGTTCAATCCACCGGCGCGCCGGTCGCCGCCGCAATGTCCGAGCAGAACGCGCCCATTCACGAAATCCATTGCCGTGTAGCAATACCAGCCGTTGGGATCATTTTCGAGCGTCTCGATTAATCGCCACGATTTCCCGTCGTCACTCGACAATGCAACTGAGAAGGGTGTGCGCTTGCCATTCAGTTCCGGTGCAATCTTCGAGTGATCGTTCCAGACGAGCAGCAAATCGCCCTTTCCCGGAATTCGTTCAATCGTTGCCGGCGAGCGTGGCGAAATGATCCTGCCCGGCTGCGGCTGCGACCACGTAACGCCTCCATCCGACGACCAACATTGGTATTGGCTGCCGGCATCCGTGCGCATCCACATCAACAGCCGGCCGTCTTTCAACTCCACCACACCGGGTTCCTGAAGCGTCACGCGCATTCCATCAGGCTTGTGACCGACAAGAACGGATTCGCTCCGCCGCCATGTGCGTCCGTTGTTATCGGAGATGTAGCTCATGATCTTCCCGGCCCAATCCGGCTTTTCGTAATCTGCGGTGTTGTGCAACGCAATCGGAGCGACGAGTCGCCCGGTCTTCAATTGAATCATCCGGTCATTGTTCATGACGTAATAACCGATTTGATTGGTGATCATTTCGACGGATCTGCTCCAAGTCATCCCTTCATCGCTGGAGACCCGCATCAACGGCCGGCAATCCGTGAGCGAATTCTTGCGCAGATAAAACAACCCGATAGTTCCGTCCTGCAGTCGCAACAAGGACACGGACATGACGTTGAATCCTCCTTCATTGGAGACGACCAATTCATCTTTCTTCGACCACGTTTTTCCGTTATCGGACGAGTATCGAGCGGTGAGATGAGCAGCGGCATGGTCACTTCCGCCGCCGGTAAAATGCGAATACACGAACATCACGCGACCGTCCTTCAGTTGAACAAAGTCACCTTCACTGTTCCGCGGATTGCCCGGCCCGGGTGGCAGCAGGACGACTTTGTTGACGCCGGGAAGGGTTTTCATTCGATAAGGCGCTTCCCCCGGCGCGGCGGTTTTATGTTTCGAGCTGAACTCTCCGGTTACCCGGAGATCGCTGACCGCGAGTGTGGCCCGCATGGCGTTGAAGCCGATGTGGCCCACGGGGCCTGCCGTCACAGCGCGTTCATGCACGAGCCGGCCGTCGATGAGAAATCGCAGGCGTTTGCCGGTACGAGTTACTTCAAGGGCGAATGGCACGTCGTCCTTCATGAACTGTCCCGGTTCGCCAATCGGCAAACCTCGCGCATCGCCGAACAGTTTGCCGGTCAGGAAGATTTTTCCGTGCGCTCCTTCAAACCCGAAAAAGCTCGGCCCAAGATATAGGCCGCTGGCGCTGTGCTTCATGCCGTTCAGTCGCACCCGCGCCGTGATTCGGAAATCGCCCGGACCAATGCCTGAGCTGGTGGTGAAGCGGGCTGATTTTGCGCCCTTAAAAAAACCGCCCTCAGTGTTCCATTGTCCGACGAGTTGGAATACTTTCGCGGATGGGCGGCCGGCCTCAACGAGCAAGTGTGTATCCGCCGCCCTCGCTGACAGCAAGATGGCGAAGATTGAGAAAAGCAGGAGTAATTGTTTCATCGGCAATATCGTAAAACGCAATCTATGGCTGTAGGCCGGGTGCCCTCACCCGGCGAAACTTAAGTGTCAATTCACGAATCGCCGGGTGAGGGCACCCGGCCTACAAGGTTTCAAGTTTGGCGCCAATCCAAGCTTTCTCTTCATTCTTCACCGCGATTGTCTGGCATCGTCGGCCCGCTGCGGGCCGGAAGCCTGCGCCACGAGTCGATTCGGTTTGTTCCACTTGATCTTCGCCACCCAGATGCGGTTGTCGGCACCGTGCTTCATCGGGACGGTGAAGTCAAATGGGTTCGGGCCGGTGGTCTGCATCCATTCGGTGACCGTCACCCAGGTTTCATTTTCACTCACTTCGGTCACCCCGAAATTTCCCAATCGCGCACCCTTCTCGGGCACCAGGATTCGTTCGCTGGCCCGAATCACGTGGACCTTTTCCGGATCGACCCGCGCGATGAAGAGCGGCGCCCGATGGCGGAAGACGTGGTCGTTGTTCGCGCCTTTGCGGGTGTAAACGAGGAACAGCCCGTCACTATGCGTGACCCAGTGCTGTTGCGTGTTGTAGTTGCCAAGCACCGTGCCGTCATCGAAGGACCAGCGCCTCGGCGCGGAATATCGCAACCCATCCTCGCTGGTCGAAATGTAGCCGTGGTCGTCATTACGCATCGTGAGATAGTACCGGCCTTTGAACCGAGTCACGGATGGTTCGTAGAGCCCGCGCTGGTTGTTCACGCTCAACTCGCTGCCATGCTCGACGTAGTTCAGCGTCTCGCCATCAAACGTGCAGCGGAGCACCGTGGTTGAATATTGCGCCTTGTCGGGCGCCTTGAAGTAGATGGGCAGCAGGATGTCCCCGTTGGGCAGGTCCCATCGCTGCACCGAACCCGCGCCGGCATTTTTGAACCGCACCTCATCGGGCATCTCCAGCGTCCGCCAGTTGGTCCATTCACCGCGATCCGGCTGGTACACGGCGTAGGCGGTCTCGCGAGGGCGGACGTGTTTCACACGGTTGTTTTCGTAAACCACCGTGTGACCCGTGCCCAACAGGCGACCCGACGTCGCGTGCCATTTCGGTGTGAAATCACAGACGGTGCGCTCGTTGCCATCGGCAAGTTTGTGACGACTAAAAGATTCGTGCTTCCTGGGATCCGTCCATTGCCCTGTCGCTCCCGATGCGCGCATCCCATTCAATGCATAAAAGACGTCCGAGCCTGAAAGTTGCAGCGGCTGAACAGTCATGATGATCAGCGGCTCTTTCGCCGGAATGACTCCGGCCCGTGCATGCACCCAACACATTTTTTGGTCGAAACCCTGTCGGGCGACCGTTTGCTCGATCCGGAAGTCGAGCGGTTCCGCGGCATTGCCGGAGTGCGCAAGCAGTTGAATGAGAATTATGATGTTGAGTCGCAGCATGGGAACGGTTCAAAACCTATCGTCACGACGACACGGTGTCGATGATTGTTCGACCACGTGGCGCGGCCGTCTCGGCTGCAAGTTCAGGTACCGTCCCGGTGCCCGGAGGCGAAACGATGTAGCGCAGGCCTCCGAGCCTGCCGTATCGCGGGTTTCCAAACCTGCGGGCCGTACGAATACAATTTCAGCCTCGAACTCTCTGCGGATTTGGAAATCCGCGATTGGCTCCGTCGCTTCGCTCGTCCGGTCCTGCGGACCTTGCCTGTGGTAATCCCTTTCGCTCTGCTCAAGTCGGCAGGTTTGGAAACCTGCGCTACGATGAAAAAGTCGATACCGCGTTTTCGAGTTTGAAAATATTCGGTTCGGATTACTCGAATGCCGAGATTTCCAAAACAGCTGTTAGTGCAGGCGGGACGCCTGCGCTACTGGCGCCTTTTCTTTGCCCCGCACGAAGGAGTGCCATAGTCTCCGCCGACAACATTGTGATATGAATAAAACTCTGCTGCCACAGATTGCCACGTTTCTCGCCTGCTGCGCCCTTGTCGGCGCGGCGGATTCGAAACGCCCGAACATCCTGTTCATCTTCCTCGACGATTTCGGCTGGAAAGACACGTCCTACATGGGGTCCGATTTCTACGAGACGCCAAATCTCGACAAACTTGCGGGCGGGGGAATGGTTTTCTCGGATGCCTATTCGTGCGCCGCGAATTGCGCTCCGGCGCGGGCCAGTCTGCTGTCCGGCCAATACACCCCGCGCCACCAGATTTTCAATGTCGGCACCGGCGCGCGCGGCAACGCCAGGCATCGTCGGCTCCTGCACATTCCCGGCACCGACACGCTCGATCCGAAGATCCGAACCTGGGCGGACCAGTTGCAATCGGCCGGATACGTCACGGCGACAATGGGCAAATGGCACCTGAGCAACGACCCGTTGCCATATGGGTTTGACGTGAACATCGGTGGCACGCATTCCGGCGGACCACCGCGCGGATACTATCCGCCACACGGCAAAGTGCCGGGATTGCAAAACGCATCCAAGGGCGAATACGTCACTGACCGTTTGAGCGACGAAGCGGTAAAATTCATTCGCTCGAACAAAGAAAAAAATTGGGCGCTCTACCTGACACACTTTGCCGTACACACGCCTTTGGATGCGAAGAAGGAATTGGTCGCGAAATATCAGAAAAAGCGACCCGGCAATCTGCATCAACACGTCGCCATGGCCACGATGATTCAGGCGGTCGATGATGGCGTGGGTCGAATTGTCGCCGTGCTGAAGGAACTCGGGTTGACGGACAACACAGCCATTTTCTTCTTCAGCGACAATGGTGGTTACGGTCCGGCGACGGACATGGACCCGCTCAAGGGGTACAAGGGTACGTATTACGAAGGCGGCATTCGCGTTCCGTTTTTTGTCAATTGGCCGGGCGTGGTGACGCCGGGAACGAAGACCGCCGTGCCGATGATTGGCGTGGACATCTACCCGACCTTTTGCGAGATCGCCGGGGCGAAACTGCCGTCCCGGCAATCGCAGGACGGTGTCAGCCTCGTTTCGCTGTTGAATGGCAAAAAGAATTCACTTGGCGACCGCGCGCTCTACTGGCATTTCCCGGCCTACCTCCAATCGTATGGCGGCAAGTTTAATCGCGAGCAACGCGATCCGCTCTTCCGTTCGCGCCCGTGCGGCGTCATTCGGGTCGGCGATTTTAAACTGCATCATTATTTTGAGGATGACGGATTCGAGCTTTACGACCTGAAGAATGACATCGGCGAGAAGAACAACCTTGCCGGGAAGATGCCTGAGAAGGTCAGCGAACTGCGGGCGCAACTCAATGCCTGGCAAAGACGAGTCAATGCCGCCATTCCGACAGAGCGCAATCCCGAGTTCGACGCCGAAGCAGAGGCAAAGGCGATTGCGGGAGAAGCCGCCGACGGCAAGCAGGGCAAAGGTAAGAAGCGAAAGAAAAAGGCATGAGCAGAATGATCGAAAAGGGGAGCACAGCCGGCCCGGCTGTCCATTTTGGCGGCCCGCCGAAATGTCCGGGACTTTCGAACGTCAACCGACTCATCGAAATGTTGCCGGCCGGCGGACACCCAACGGTGACTGGCGAGCCGCCAGTCACTGCACGCGAGCCGCGTGCGCTCCCCTCTGTCATGATTTCATCGCGAATCAAGGCCACGCTTGTTGTTTTTGCAATCCTTGCGTGCTCATTGCGGGGAAATGCCGCCGATTCACGCGCTGAATTGGCACCCCGTCTCAACGATCGCATCAAGGCGTTCCATGCCGGCGCTCCGACCGCGAATCACCATCTGCGGTTGGTATATTTCCACCCGAACGACGCGCCGCCGCAGAAGGATTATCAGAGTCGTCTGACACGTATCATGCTGGATATCCAGGACTTTTACCGCGTGGAGATGGAGCGGAACGGTTTTGGCGCGAAGACGTTTCCGCTGGAGATGGATGGGGCTCGACCAAAGATCCACATGGTTCGTGGTCGCGAGCCCTCGAACGGATACGATTACGACTCCAAGTATGGGGCGAAGATTCTCGGCGAAATGAAGCAGGCGCTCAAGGGTGTCATCGATTTCGAACGCGAGTTCGTGCTCGTGTTCTGCGGCTTGTGCGAAAAATCAGCCGATGGCGAGTATCGTTTTCATTCGCCCTACTACGGCTGGGGCGGTTCTGGTCAGCAAAAGGGGCTGTGCTTTGCCGCGGATGGTGAAATGCTCGACACCAATTTCACCAACACGACAGACCGCGTGGTCTATCGCGAACATCTTGGGAAATTCACGCGCACGGTCGCCGCGTTCAACACCCTGTACATCGGCGGCATCGCCCACGAACTTGGCCACGGACTCGGACTGCCGCACAACGGGCAGAAACCGTGGGAGAAACAATCCCTCGGGACGGCGTTGATGGGCTCGGGTAATTTCACGTACCGCAAAGAACAATGGGGCGACAAGGGATCGTTCATGACCCGCGCCAGTGCAATGCGGCTTGCGACGCATCCGTTGTTTACGCAAAGCGATCGCCAGCGCTTCAGCGGCAGGCGAATGACCATTGACGAACTGAAATTCTCCCGTTCCGAAAAGACCTTGCGGATTGCGGGACGCATTAATGCTTCGCCCGAAGCGATGGCGGTCATTGCCTACACGGATCCGGATGGCGGAAGTGACTACGACGCTCACACGTGGATTGGTGAAGTGAAGGAGGGACGATTCAGTATCGACGCGCGGTTTCATCGGCCGGGGAAACATTCGCTGCGTCTGACGATCTGCCATTTGAACGGTGATTTCTCGACGGTTGAATTGCCCTATGACGTGGACAAGGCACAGAAGGCTGATGCCGCTGGATTGAACATGCGTTGGGTATTCAACCAGGCGGAGGACGAATACATGTCCGGCCGAAAGTCCGCGGCGGCGAAACTGGCGCGGAATGCATTGAAGGACGATTCCATTTCTCCGATGTTCGCCAAATTCCGCCATCTCATCGAACTGGCAAGCGATCCGGAGCCAACTGATTTGTCCCGGGTGAAAGCCAAAGAATTTTTTCTTTCCGATGCCCGATGGGCGGCCGCAAAAGTTGGTTGGGCACAACCGGCACGAAATCAATACTTCAGCGGCCCCGGGGTGCGGAACGGCGTTTGTCTGGAACTGGGTGATCAGTTTTTCCCGAAGGGCATCTACGCCCATGCGCCCAGCCGTTACGCGTACGATTTGAACGGCGATTGGAAAACCTTCACGGCCACCGTCGGGTTGCATCGGGGAGCGCACGGCGAGGGCACCTCTGTTTTCATTGTGAAGGGAGACGGCAAAGTGTTGGCGAAATCCGACCTGTTGCGGGGCAGCAAAACCGCGGAGATTCGGGTCGACATCAGCGGCGTCAAAACGCTTGAACTCATCGCCGCGAGCGGCAAGCAGGGCAACGCCGTCTGCTGGTCAATTTGGGGTGCACCGAAGGTCTCGCGGTGATCGAATCCTCCGTGAAATGGGGTGAAATAGCTTGTTTTCAAGGATTTCATCGACCACGTCTTCGCAAATGACGAATTGTTAGGTTTGTGTAAAATTGTTTGCATTTTCTCGTCGGGACGCTTCTATACCGCCCTCTCTGACGATTGAATCGACCAACCAATGGACACAATAGCCGACGCGCATAAAGAAACATTGGACGTGATTCGCAAGATCACCGACGACGGAATCCTGACTGAACAGGAGGTTTACGATCTCGCGGATTATCTCAATAAGAACCAGGAGGCGCGCGGTTCATGGCCGGGTAATTCGCTCTTTGAAATTCTTCACCAGGTGTTTGAGGACGGCGTATTGAGCGATGACGAGATGGCGCAACTGGCGAAGATTCTGACGGATATTGAAACGCTTTGTGCCAGCCACTTTGTGCCACCGCCGGAGTCGAAGAAGATTCTACTTTCCGAGATCAAACTCGACAATCTCGACCTGCCTCGGATTCAAAAGACGATCGAGATTCCCGTCAAAGCTACCGGCGAATCCTACAAAGTTGATCTCGGGCAACACACCTGTACGTGTCCTGGCTGGTTCGGCCATCGGAAGGAATTTCAGGCTGACAGCTTGAAACGCTGTTGCGTACACATGGCGGAAGCATTCTGGCAGCAGGTTCAAGTAGGTGCCCCGGAGGAATGGCCGCAACTGTTCAAGGACCTCGTCGAGGAACTGTCCTACCGCGGGCGGGGTGTGGATTCCGATGCGACCTGGAAGCTGCTTGGAATCGAGGATCATCCCTACCTGGTTTCATACGGCAAGAACGAGTGGAGCAATGTCTATGCGCCGATCGAAGGCGGGAAATTTGATCGTTACGGCTACCATCGTGAGGGTGAGCGCTGGGCCTTCGGCCAGATTCCCAATCACTATCAGGTCATTGCGGAATACCTGAATTCCGTTCCCGCCTGAGCTTCAACTCAGCTCCTCAAGCAGTTCTGCGGTCGTCTTCAAGCGCGCAAACTTGTTTTCCCAGATCTGGAAGCACGCGTCTTGAATGTGATCGTGTATCGTCGCCATACCGTCAGTCACGGCTGTCATCCGATAGTTGCGCGTCGAACCGGCAATGAGCGTGCTGTTGACACACACGTCGGTCGTGACTCCGGTCATCATCAATCGATCCACGCCGTGCGAGCGCAACGCGAGATCAAGGTGCGTGCCGTAAAACTTGTCGTAGGTATGCGCCTGCACCACCAACTCGTCAGGGCGCGGTTTCAGCGCATCAATCGTCGCGGCGGATTCCGACCCCTGCCCTGCCCCCGGTCCAATCAGGCAATTCGCCACCGCCCGACCATATCCGAGTGAAACTCCCATTTCCTCCGGCAGATGCTGCGGCCCAAACGGGTCACCGCGCAAACAAGGCACACTGGTAGCGTAAACGAATTCGGTGAAGATCACCGGAATGTTTTTCCTCCGGCAGCGCTCGACGAGTTCCTGCACGTGGGGGATTATCGCCCGCCCTTTGGGCACCTCGAGCGATGCGCCCTCATCGAGAAATCCATGCTGCATGTCGATGACGATCAACGCGCAATTGCCGACGGCGCAGCGGTGGAATTCGTCAATGCGGCGTTGTTTTGCCAATAGTCTTTCTTCGGGAGAACTCATGTCCCGATGACAATGCTCCCACGGTCCGCCGGCAAGACCCAAAATCGGGGGAGCACGCCCGCTGCCCCCGTGCCGGAGCGCGGCTGTGTCGGAGACCAGCCGCAGCAGGTTCGGTGGTCGAGTGGTGTGGTCCATTCCAGGACATTCGTCCGGAAGAGGGTGCTGCGACTGACCTTTCAGGCACAGTCGCGTTCCGGGGGCTGTGCGCGGATGCGCCCTGCTCCCCGCGACTCATCGAAAAATGAGTGCGCCAGCCGACCACTGCGTCTATTGTCCGAACGATCTACAAACAACAGACATGCCGATTCGTCATCACATCAAAGTTCAGGGCAGGGAACTTTCCTGCCATCATTGCGAACACAAGTCTTTCATCACGCATGAGGCCGTGCAACTCAACACACCAGGGATGACGCTGGTCGGTCTCGACTGGCTCAACGAAACCGCCACGGTGTTCGTCTGTGAGAGTTGCGGCTACGTGCACTGGTTCCTCGACGTCAATAAGGACAAGTAATCACCATGCCCGAAAAGTATCGCGTTGGAATCATCGGGCGAACCGACAGGGGCCATTACGGTCACCGGCTCGACATCGCGTGGTTCAAGGTTGCGCAGACCGAGATTATCGCTGTCGCCGACGAGGTGGAGAGCGGGCGCATCGCTGCCGCTGGGAGATTGAAGGTCGAGCGCGCCTACGCCGATTATCGCGAGATGATGGACAAGGAAAAGCCGGACATCATCGCAGTCTGTCCGCGTTGGGTGGATCAGCATGCGGAGATGACCATCGAGGCCGCTAATCGGGGCATCCACGTTTACATGGAGAAACCCTTCTGCCGTTCGCCGAAGGAGGCTGACGACATCATCGAGGCGTGCGAGGCGAAGAATGTCAAAGTGGCCATCGCCCATCCGACTCGTTACAGCCCCTTGATCGACACCGTCAAGAAGCTCATCGCCGATGGCGCGATTGGCAGAGTCATTGAATTGCGCGGTCGGGGCAAAGAAGACCGTCGCGGTGGTGCGGAGGATTTGTGGGTCCTCGGCGCCCACATCATGGATATGGTGCTCGCGTTTGGTCACGAACCTCGATGGTGCCAGGCACAGATGACCCAAGCCGGTGAGCCGGTACAGAAGAAGCACGTCCGCGAAGGCAACGAAGGCCTTGGTCCACTCGCGGGTGATTCGCTCCATGCCGTTTATGGTTTGAATGACGGAGTTCCGTTCACGTTCGACACCATTCGCGACATGCAGGGGAAGCCCTCGCGTTACGGTCTGCAGATTCTCGGTTCAAAGGGTATCATCGAAATCCTCGAAGGCACGCTTGCTCCGGTTCACATTTTACAGGACGCGAGTTGGTCACCCGGCCGAAGCGGCAAGCGGTGGCAGGCCGTTTCTTCCGCCGGTATCGGCAAACCGGAACCGTTGACGGATCCCAAATACAAAGAGAGGCATCAACTCGCGATTGAAGACTTCCTCGACTGCATCGGGAACAACCGCGAACCCAAGTGCGGCATGTATGCCGGCCGCAAGATAATTGAAATGATCATGGCGCCCTTTGAATCGCAACGCCTCGGCAAACCCGTTTCGTTTCCGCTCGCGACCCGCGTCAATCCGCTGAGTCTGTTGTGACGAAGGGCCGGCGTTTGGTCTGTGAATCATTCGAATGAGCACGAACGAATCAGAGCCAGAAAAGGTTTCGATGAACCGGCGTCTTTGTGGGGCAGGCTTTCCAGCCTGCCGGTTTGGGCGACTTTCCAGTCGCCCTTCTTCCAACTCCGGACTGGAAAGCCCGGAGAACCGGCAGGCTGGAAAGTCTGCCCCACGTATCGCGGCTTCAACGATCGCCCGATTTCCCGTATTGCAAATTGCCGCTTCAGCCGGACCCGCCAAATCGGCAACGAACTATCCAAGGCGGAACCATTCAGTTGAAATGGAGGGAGCGCGGAATTCATTCCGCAGAGATGTCCACCCGCTGCCAGCGATTGCGCACCTATTTCAGGCAGAGGAACGCGGAGCCATCAGGTGTGTCAAAACACCCGGTTCATTACTCTTCGAATCAAATGGCGATTCCACGTTTCTGCGTAATGAATTCCGCGCTCCGGCCCCGACGGAGCGTCGGTCTGAGACCGGCTTGCCGCGTCCACGCACGCTAGTACCGTTGCGGACATTCAAAGAGATTCTGATTGGAGTTGCTGTTCTGACTCTTTCGATTTGCGCATCCGCCGCCCCTCCGATTGAACTTCGCCAGTGGCTGAACACTCCCCAGAACTGGCAACGCGACACGGATGGCCCGATTGTTTCGCTCGGTGAGAAGGGCAGATTCGATGACACCCACATTTTCGCACCCACCGTCATTCGCGAGAATGGGAAATACCTGCTCTGGTATTGCGGCTCGACCGCGGATGTGGCGAATCGTGTCTTTAAGGTCGGGCTTGTCACCGGCACCGACGGTAAATCCTTCACCGCCCATGCGAACAATCCCGTTTACTCGTTCGGCGATGATCGGCACTCCGTGCTCACACCGATTATTCTCCGTCACGCCAACGGAGCGCCGATGCGCGAGAACGGGAAACTGCGCATGTGGTTCAGCTCCACCCATTTCGCCGGAAAGACCGGAGCTCACAAGCTGCACGAAAGTTTCAGCGATGACGGCATCCATTGGGATCCTCCATCGGGTCCGTTGGCGGATGGACTCTATGCGCCGACCATCATCAAGATTGGCCGTTGGTACCAGATGTGGTTCACCGACGTGAGCAAAGAGCCGTGGATCATCCGGCATGCGGCGAGCCTCGATGGTCGGAAATGGGGTATCACTACAGAGCCCTGCATCGAGATTAATCAACCGTGGGAAAGCCAGAACCTGTTCTATCCACACGTCATTTACGCCAACGGTGTCTATCACATGTGGTATGGCTCGTACTGGAACGTGGCGGGAAATAAACAATCGAAAACCGCCCTCGGTTACGCGACGAGCATCGACGGTCTGAAATGGTACAAGCACCCGAACAATCCTGTCTTCAAACCGGATGAATCGCGCCCATGGGAATCGCATTACACCACGAGCCATTCCGTCATCTACGACGAGGCGAACCATTCGATGCGCATCTGGTACGCCAGCCGGACGAAGCCGCCGTTCATCAACAAGTACTTCGCGCTCAACACCGCCGTCTGGAGCGGCGTGCCGCCTCAGGCAACGGATCAAGTCTCTGCGACGCGGCCCGAACCAAAGCTGCAACGCGATGAGTTTCTGGCCTGGCAAAACAAGACGCGCATGGAGTTGCGGGCGAAGCTGGGTATACCGAAAACCCGGGTGCCGTTAAACTTCGAGCGCCGCGAATCGCTCGACCACGACGGCATTCGCATCGAGAAATTCGTTTTCACCAGTGAAACAGGTTCACGCGTACCGGCGCTTATCTACTCTCCGATCGTGCCGCGACAGGCGCTTCAATCGGCCATAGTCCTTACCTACGGGCATGGTGGGAGCAAATCCGCCTGGCAATACCACTATGCCGGCCAGCTTTACGCGAAACTCGGCCTCGTCTGCCTCGCCATCGATCCGATTGGCGAGGAGGAACGCCACAAGACCGGCCGCATGGGCTCGCGCGCACACGATCCGCAATCCGTTCACGAACGAGCCGTCAAGGCCGGCCGGCCCATCATGGGAAAACTGGTTTTCGACACCCTGCGCGGCATTGACCTGCTCATCGCACGCGGCGGCATCGACACGAATCGCATCGGCGTGGCTGGCAATTCGCTCGGCGGCGCCACCGCCGGTTGGATGCTCGCGCTGGAACCTCGTATCCGCATGGCGATTGTCTGCGGCTGGGCTTTCGACAACATCGGCCTACGTACCAAGTACTGCACAAAGCATCCCAATCAGATCATGCGGGAAGACCTGTCGTGGTCAGATTACCTCGCATTGGGCGCGCCACATTGCGCCACGCTCGTGATGAATGGCGACGCCGACTGGATCATCGATCGCGAGGGCGACAATTCGGCATGGCAGACAACTGATCGAGCTGCGGCGTCCGCGCGCCTGACGTATTCCGATCTCGGCGCGCCGGGGAGCATCGCGACGTGGTATGAACCGGGCGCGGGTCATCGCCCGTACTTCGTACACAAAAGAGCGTTGGAGTGGATTCACACGCATCTCAGCTCTCCCTCGATGTCACTGGCGCAGATCCGTGCACTGCCGAATCTCAACGGCGGGAAATACTGCGATGCCAACGGCATCAAACTCGAACGCCTTTATGGAACCGACTTGCATCAGCGCGGCGCGACCCTCGCCGATTTGGGTATCCAACCTCTCACGCTTAAGGAGCTCGCGGTGCTTAAACCAGACGAAGTCGGCAAACCCGAGTTCACCATCGAGGGATGGTTGGACACGGTTGAGAAAAAATAGGCTCTACGATTCGCGATCAACGTTGCCCTTGTAGGCCGGGTGCCCCACCCGGCGTCATGCGTCTGTAACATTCCGAATCGCCGGGTGAGGGCACTCGGCCTACTGCCATATTGCCAGACACCTACTCCGTCCAGATGGAATACAGACTGGCATTGCGAAGCTGGATGCGCAGGCGAACCGGCTGGTCGTTCGCGCCAGCGAGATTCTCAGCGTCGCGCCATCGGACCGCGCCGCGCAAGGTGTCTTTCTTCACCGGCTCGCACTTCTCCAAATCGAAACCAGACAACGCCTTGCCATCATTTCCAATCAACGCCGCACGAATCTCGCCGCCGGTTGCATCGGCATTGATGAACAATTGTTTTCCATCCAGATTCACTGGCCGGGTGATCAACGTGCCGTCGGTATTTCCCGCATCGATCGACACGAATCCGTCCATCCGCAGCGTGGCCAGGCAAAGCGCCTGATTCGGACCGGTGCCGGTGTATGCGTCGTTCATGCCCGTCTTGCCGCTGTAATAAATAAACAACCTGCCGTCGCATTCGATCGGCGGATTGGCAAAGACCTTGAGCACCTGGTACCGCCACGTGTTCGTCCCCGCGTCCGAAAAAAACAAGTGTCGAAGAGGTCGGCTCCAGTCGCGTCCATCGCGGCTGCACAAAAGTTCCCAGTTGATGAGCGTCGGCATCCCCTTTCGCACGCGGCGCAGTTCCGCGAAACCGACGTATTGCGCGCCATACTGGAAAACATACGCGGCCTCGCCCTCATCTCCCGAATGATCCCACTCGTCCGCGTACAGAATCAGGTCGGGCGTGATTGTCCAGTGCATGAAATCCCGGCTCCACGCGTAACGTTGCGCCCGCTTGCCGTTGTGACTCTGCTTGGCCGCGCCGACATAAAGTTTCGCGCCGGAGTCCCACCAGAACATGCTGCGATCATGCGCCTGCACCACTGGCTCGCCTCCATTCAACATCGTCCAGTGAATCCCGTTCTTTGAGCCGAACGCATAATGGCCGTGCTTGTGAATGCCAAATTCCGTGTCACCCCACTGTTTGCGGATCAGGTCCGGCTGATAAGGCCAGAGACCGATGAAGGTCATCATTTTGTACGGCCATACACGATCCCAGGGCGTATGAATGACGCTCGTGCTGTCGAAATGCGTTCCCGGACATCTCAACACAATGTTGTTCTCTTTCGAGCCGCGAAAGTCGTGCAATCGCAGCATCGGCTTTCGCCAGTGAACGCCGTCCTCGGACTCGGCGTAACAAATCACGGCAGCCTCTTGAATGGGAACGTGATGATCCTTCCGATAACCACGACCACCCGGCCGCGAATCGTAGATGTTCATCGCGAGATACCAGCACTTGAACTTCTGCTCTTCGGCGAAGTACAGCACGGACCCGAACGGAATGCGCCGATGCTCCCACGGATGCTCGGGAAGGATGACCGGATTCCCCGTGATATCCATCGGCTGATGCACGGTCCGGGTGAGGTTGGTCATCGACTCGACCAGGAAATCAACGACAAACAACTGGCGCCGGCCGTCGAGCACGAGAGCATCGGCTGCGGTCACAAACTGAGCGACGAGGAGTGCCAGAGACAGTCCGAGAACCATCGAATACAGTCGTGCTTGCAGCCCAAATTTCGGTGTTGGGGAGCACACCCGCCCCGGGTGTGGCTGGCCGCACCTCGCGGCCAGCATCCTGCGCGCGCCACTGCAACAAACGTTCGAAACATTTCGGTGCGACAGGGTTTTCCGCGAGGGCGCGGAAAACAGCGCCCGAGGCGGGCGCGCTCCCCTTTCTATTTCGAAACTCATTTTCAATCCGTCACAATCGCCGCGCGAATCGCTTTGCCGGGAAACATCTTTTCCTGAAAATCCCCCTTCCGCACCACGGTCTGCCCGTCGACCAAAACATGCGTGATTCCCTCAGACGCCTGAAACGCCTCGGTATAGGTCGCGCGATCCCGAATCGTTTGCGGATCAAACACCACCAGATCGGCGTCGCATCCGATTTTGATCCGGCCCTTGTTTTTCATCGACGGAACGCGCCGTTCGATCTGGCGTGCCGGCATCAACGTTATCTTTCGTAATCCATCCATCAGGCTCAACACCTTCTGCTCCCGCACATAGAAGCCGAGCACCCGTGCAAACGTCCCCGCGTTGCGCGGATGGCCCTTCAATCCGTCACTCGCGACCATGGTGAAAGGATGCACGAGGGCGCCCGTCACAATGCGTTCCGGATTGGTATGCACGATGACCATGCCACCGGTTTTGCGATACTTCGCAAAGGTTTCCGCCGTCAATCGCTCGCCGGTCGCGCTCCATTGCATGTCGCCGTAATCGAGCCCGAACTTCTCGCGCCAACCCTTGTCAAATATCGCGGCGCGAATGTCGGTCATCCCGGCCGTGTAGGGATAGACCTCAGCCGTGATATCCACGCCACGTTTCCTCGCCTCGCTCATCATCTGCAGTATGCGGAACGTTTCGCGTTTGCCGGTGGCCTGCAGATGCACGACATGCAACGGCGCACCCGTGACCAATGCCGCGGTGACCAGTTCCTCGAACGCCTGCAGGGAACCCGGTTCAATGCTCCCGGTGTAGCGCATGTGAACGTGGCAGGGCGCACCGTATCGCGCAGCCACGCGAAACAGCTCGATGATTTCCCATGCGCCGGCGCTCGGCGTGTAGGCGAGACCAAAGCCGACCGCCACGGCGCCACGTTTCAATCCGTGCTCAATCCTGAACTTGAGTGCCGCCAGTTCCTTTTCCGATGCGGGCTTTTTCGCCGCGCCGGATTCAGCCGTGGGCAGGAAAGTCGGCCGGTCTCCCATCACGGCCATTCGCGATTTCACGTGACCGATGCTGACGCCGAAATGGAACGGGGTTTTTCCTTCCCGTTCCCGATACCAGGCATCGACATCCGCCGCTCCCACCTCAAGCTCGAGTGCGGACGTCACACCGTCCTGAACTTTGAACCGTATCGAATCCTCATCCCACGCGTGTTGATGCAGATCAATGAATCCCGGTGCAACAACCAGACCCCTGGCGTCGATGACTTCCGTGCCGGTCAAAACACGTTCCGACAGCGCCACGACTTTGCCACCGCGAATGCCGACATGCCGCACCGCGTCCAGACCCGACTCCGGATCCATCACGCGCCCATAATTGATGACGAGGTCGAACTCCTGCGCAGCAACGGCGAGCAACGTCAGGGCCAGCGTGGCACCGACTCTGGAAACAAAACCGGCGTTCACAATGGGTCGCAGACCGGATCGTGGGGCAGGCTTTCCAGCCTGCCGGTTCTCCGGACTTTCCAGTCCGGAGTCCGGAAACAGGCGACTCGAAAGTCGCCTGAACCGGCAGACAGGAATGTCTGCCCCACGAACCCGTTGATCGTCCCACCCCGGTCGGTGTTCGCGCAGATTCATCATTTCCCGCCCAGCTTGAAATAAACCTCCGCATAGCGCCGACCCAGTTCACGATACGAATCCGAATCGAAATGCACATTGTCACCCTTGTGGTTGAGACCCTCCGCGCTGGCGAATCCGGTGTGCTTCACCGTCTTCGGCAAATCCTTGTGCGCCTTGTCCACGAGTTTCTTCGCATCACTCCACGGCCGCTCGGCGAAGATGCCCATCTGCCCGGCGACGAACGGCACCTTCGGTGCGTTCAATTCCTTGCGGAATCGCGCGATCAAATCATGCAACTTCTCCTCATAAACTTCGGCCGGTCCCGTCTTCGAATCCGACTCGCCCTGATGCCAGAGAATCCCTTTCAACGTGCCGGCCTTCATCGCGAGCTTCGCTCGATTCATGGCGTCATCCCACGGATGGCCTTTTGTGGGTTTGTAGAACTGTCCCGGCTGCCACGACGAAATCGGTGAACCGCCATGCGCACAGGGAATCAATCCGACGGTAATTCCCGGATTCGCCTCCGCGACGGCGATGCCGAAGGATTTTCCAAGACCGACGCCTGCGACTGATTTATCGTAATGCATCGGATCGACCGCCGGCACCCATTCGCCAGTCTTGTTCAACATCAACACGCGCGGATGCGGCTTTTTGTCGGCCGGCGTCACTTTGCCACGCCCGGCCATGTTCGATTGACCGACGAGCAGGAAGATCTGGAACTTTTCCTTCGGCGGAAGCTTGGCGATATCCTGTGCCCGGGTATCGAAGAAAGCGGCCAAGGTGAACAACACGGCGAGAACGAACCAACGTGAGATCGAGTATTTCATGGCATTGAGCATTTGGAAATTGGACAAGGCACCGAGGATAGACGAGCAGGAAGCAGTGGAAAGTTCATTCTGATTCTCGATTATGGCGAGACGCGGAAACGGGCGGGTCCATCGTAGCGCAGGCATCTTGCCTGCATGGAACCGTGGCCTGCCAACCAACGCGCGCGACAATCCGGCAACTCTTCGGCCTTGCGGACGCTCCGTGCAGGCAGGATGCCTGCGCTACGATTTTGTCCGGCCCCAATCGCCTAATAGAGCGAGCCATGACGGAATGCCGGTGAGCGCAAAACATCCGGCTTTCAACTGCCGTGCCCGGGAGTATGGTGGAGCCATGAGGCTGGAGCTTGGGAAGAATCGCACGCGGGCGATGACGCGCATCGAAGGCCTTGTCATCGCCGGTTGCATCGCAGTGCTCGTCGGTATTGGTGTACCGTTCTGCGGCAAAGGTAAGCGCGAGAGATCGGAGAGAATCAGTTGCGTCAACAATATCAGGCAGATAGGCCTCGCATTCAAGG
>CALBIE010000185.1 GCA_937893495.1 uncultured Verrucomicrobiales bacterium
GCCAAAAGTCCTGACCGATCGCTCCACCCAGTTCAAATCGACGACTGTCTGATCGTAGTCGCAAAATCTGGGTGGCACCTTTCCCCCTTGAAGTCCATCGGCTCGCGGGCGCCGCCGCGCGCTTCATCCTCATCACGCAGCTTGTTGGAGGTGTAGATCCGCCCCACTTCGGGGCAAGTGAAGCCATAACGATCCATCCCGATGGCCCGCCATGCGTAAAGCCCGAGAATCAAGCGCTCGACGTTGTCCCTGGCCAGCCAACTCTCCGCGAACCCAAAACTGTAGTGGGGATCCATGCCATGTTCGTAGCGGGTCACCCCCAGGAAGATCCGGCGGTCCCTCTCGCAGAAGTCCACGAGCGCCTTGGCGACCGGGGAACGGAAATCGAGGATCTCCGTGGCAAGCACCGTGGGCACGAGCAGTTGGTAATAATCCCGGAGGTCGCAGGGGCCGTGGCTGAAGTTGTTCTTTTCGCCCACGGTGAACGGACTCGCCGTCATGGGCAGGTACGGCAGGTTGTTGAACTCTCGCAGGTTGGTTGCCGCGGCGCGGACATAGGCGTCACGGAACTCCTTGGCCGCCTCGAGGTAGGGCAACGCCTCCCGCTCCTGGCCCAGGCTCCTCAGCGCAAGGCCGGTGTCGCGCAGCCCGCGCCAGCAGCAGGCGTTCAGAACCACTTTTCCGTTGAGCTGCACGGCACAATTCGCCTCGCACGAGGTGACGAGCAACGCCGAGTGGATCGCCCCGGCGACCTCGAACGTCCGGCGGAAATAGACCGGCTTGCTGTCGAATTTGTTGTCGACGCAAATCCATTCGGGCACCGGCGGCGCGGCGTGCAAACCGGGTGTCAACCAGAGCATGAGTGCGAGGATGAAAGTCTCGCGGAGCACGAAGCGCAGCATCGGCGATTCAATAACTGTCGTAGCCACGCTCGCCAGAGCGTGGGTGTTTTGGAGGTCCTCCCACGCTCTGGCGAGCGTGGCTACAAATAAATGCAACGGTTATTGATGCGCCGGTGCTGAGCTATTTCTTTTTCTCGGCCTTCAAACTCTCGCGACGTTTGGCCCAGTTCTCGTCTGGTTCGGCCTTCCAGACTTTCACGTCGTCGAACCAGGCGAACTGGCCGTAGTTGATCAGCACCAGGCGCGGCTTTTCCGTCTTGAGACCTTCGTCTTGCAAGTAGAGCGCGGGTTGGTCGTCGAACTGGGTGACCATCTCCGCGCCGTGGATTTCGATCAGCGCGTGATGCCAGGTGCCGGGGGCGAAGGCGAACTTTCGTGTGTCCTTCTGGCCACCCCACTTCACGATTTCGAATCCGTCTGGTGTGGCCATCGCGCGGGCGACGTGCCCCTTCGGATTTTCCAGACCCACGCCCAGCATCTTCGCGCCGTCCAGTTTGAACGAAAACTGAATCACAAAATCCTGCGCCTTCAGCGGGCCCTTCGTGCCGGTGGAAAGTTCCGAATGATGCATGTCCGCAGGCAGCTCGGAGCATTTGAGCTGTCCACCAACCACATCGAACTTGCCCGTGATGCGGAACCAATCTTTGGAGAAGGCCCCGTTCTCGAAACTGTCTTCCAGCAGCAGTTCGCCTGGCCGGCACATGATCGGCTGCGGCATGGTCGCCGGCTTCGGCATCGGTCGGGGAGACGGTTTGAAATTGGGATCGAACAAACTGGCCAGCGTGCCCGTGCTGTCGCCCAGTTTTTCGACCGTGATCTCCATGCGGTTGAGCATCGACAGCCACAGGTTGTTCAGCGGCGTTTCTTTCTCGAACCGAATGTGCCGCCCCGGCGACAACGTGCCGCAACCGCCCCCCGCGAGGATGATCGGCAGGTCTTCGTGGTTGTGAGCGTTGCCGTCGTGAATGCCGCTGCCGTAAGCGATCATCGAATGATCGAGCAGCGTGCCGTCCCCTTCAGGCGTTTGGTTCAGGCGTTCGAGCAAGTAGGCCAATTGCCGGGTGTGAAACAGATTGATCTGCCGCAGCTTGGCTTGCTTCGCCGCGTCGCCGCCGTGGTGCGAGAGGTCGTGGTGGCCTTCGGGGACTTGCACGAAGGGATACGGCTTGTTGCTCGCTTCGTTCGCCAGCACGAAGGTCGCGACTCGCGTGCAGTCCGCTTGAAACGCCAGGACCAGCAGGTCGCACATCAGCCGGATGTGTTCTTCGTAAACGGCCGGGATGCTGGTGGGAGCCGGGTAATCAGGCGTCTTCATCGGCGGCAGTTTTTCGGCCCGTTCGATGCGGAGTTCGATGTCGCGGATCGCGGCAAAATACTCGTCGAGCTTGCGAACGTCGTTCACCGCCAGCCGGTTGGCGAGGCTCTTCGAATCGTCGCGCACGTAATCGAGGATGCTCTTCCGCCGCGCGTCCCGTTTGGCTTTCGACGGATCATTCCCCGCCGCGAACAGCCGTTCGAAGACCAGCTTCGGATTCACTTCCTTGGGCAGCGGCTGAGTCGCCGAGCGCCAGGACATGGTCGACGAATAGACGCAGCTATAGCCCGAGTCGCAGTTGCCGGCCATCGCTCCTTGTTCCGTGCCGATCTCCAACGAAGCCAGCCGAGTCTTCTCGCCGATCCGCGCCGCCGCGGCTTGATCCACCGAGATCCCGTTGCGAATGTCCGTGCCGTCCGTCTTGTGCGGATGCACGCCGGTCAGAAACGCCGACAGCGCTCGCGCATGTCCTCCACCGCCGTCGCCGTACGGCCGCGCCTTATCGGCCGTCAAACCGGTCAGCACCAGCAGCTTGTCCTTCACATTCGCGAGCGGCTCCAGAATCGGCGACAGATCATATTTCGCTCCGTCCTGCTGCGGCGTCCAATCCGGCATGTGCTTGCCGTTGGGGACGTACAGAAACGCCATGCGATTCGGAGCAACGGTATTGGGCGCCACATTCTCGGCCCAAGCCGTCAGCGGCCCCATCGCTTCCAGCCACGGAAGTGAAAGCGAAACGCCAAGGCCACGGAGCACGGTACGACGGGAAATGGATTGGGACGGCATTGGTTACCTCTGCTTTGCGGATTGGTCTTTTCTAAAACTGAAGAGCTGCACCGGCGTCAAAAAAAGCCTTGAATCTGTGTCGCATGGAACGCCACGGGGTAGCCGATTCGTTCCACCAGCACCTGCGCGTGGGGATGACGTTCGCGCAGGCGGTCACTGGCTTCATGTGCTTCTTCGGCGACCTCGTAGTCTTCTGTCTCGACATCAATCGCCACGAATCGCCCTCGGTCCTGCGGCTCCAACAAGGTGCGGAGCTTCCTTTGATAAATAGCGAGACCACGATCACCGATGATTTCCTTGGGCAGTCTGCGCAAAGTCATCTCTCTGGCTCCTGTGTTAAATCACAACCCTCGTCGCTGCCGGAATGCGTCGCTCTTCACGATCTCGGTGACGAGGACCGAGAACTTGAACTCGCCGGACGGCAGCGCTTTCACGATGCGGTCGACGGTGGGACGGTCGTAGTATTCCAGCCCGCGGCCGGTGGCGTAGATCAGCAGCTTTTCCGTGAGGCAGCGCAGGAATTCGTTTTGGCGTTGCAACACGATCGACTTCAAATCGCCGGGGCCGGTGAATTTGGTGCCGTCTGAAAATTCGCCCGTCGCATCGATGTCGAACGAGCCGTCCTTCGTGCGGTACTCGCCGACCGCGTTGAAGTTTTCCAGCGCGAAACCGATTGGGTCCATCTTGGCGTGACAGTTCGCGCACTCCGGCTTGCGACGATGCGCTTCCAACCTCTGCCGCAACGAACCACCGGTGACGGCCTTGGCATCTTCCGGCAACTCAGGCACGTTCGGCGGCGGTGGAGGCGGCGGCGCGCCGAGGACTTGTTCCAGCACCCACCGGCCGCGTTTCACGGGCGATGTTCGCGTGGGGTTTGACGTGACGGTCAGCACGCTCCCCTGCGTCAGCAAGCCGCCGCGCGTGCGGTCTTGCAACGAGACTCGCTGAAACGCTTCGCCCTTGATCGGCTGGCTGCCAGGTTTGGTTGGCTTTTGACCAATCGGCGTGCCATTGGTGTCCGCGATGCCGTAGTGGTTGGCCAGCGGTTCGTTGAGGAACGTGTAATCGGCATCGATCAGGTTCAAGACGCTGCGGTCCTCGCGGATGATCGATTCGACAAACAACTCCGTCTCACGCAGCATCGAGCTGCGCAGCTTGACATTGAACGTTGGAAAGAGCTGGCCGTCGGGCGAGATGAATTCGATGCGTTTCACTTGCAGCCACTGCATGGCGAAGTTTTGGACGAGCGCCGCAGAGCGCGGATCGGACAGCAGGCGACGAACTTGCGCGTCCAGATTCGCCGTGAGTTGCTTGCGTTCGGCGAGGTCGAGCAGTGTGTCGTCCGGCATCGTGCTCCATAGAAAATAGGACAGCCGTGACGCGAGTTGGAATTCGTCCAACGTCCGCACGTTCGGACTCCGCGGCTGATCGTCCAACTCGGCTCGAAACAGAAATTTGGGCGAACAGAGCACCGCCTGCATCGCCAGTTGCATCGCGCCTTCCCATTTCTCGCCGCTCGCTAACGCACCCTCGGCCAACGCCAGGATGCGGGTCAGTTCGTCCGGTTCGGGCAGGCGACGAAACGCGCGGCGCAAGAAGCGGCTCAGCACTTCGCGCGTCTGCTCTGCCTGCGATTTGCCCGGCGTGGCCGCGAGCAGTTGGCGCTGGCTGGCGGGGCGCGTGTCGAGCGGCCCTTCGAGCGCCAAATACTCCACAAACAATTTCGCGGGCGGCTCCCCGTCGGCTCGTTTGTCAATCGCGATCATCATGCGATGGCGATTGGGCATCGGCGGCACGCGGACTTCCAGCAGTTCCGCGTTCTCGCGTTTGTCGGCTTTGACGAGGAACGTTTTCAGAATGCGGGCCGGCTTCTGCACGCCGCCCAGAAGATTTGCAAGTCCTGCATCGGGAGTGGGGTCAGGCAGGTCTTTTCCATGTACCAGGACGGTGACTTTGAGCGGCTGCTGATTGCCACTCTCCGCAAACACGCGCGTGCGGAAGATGTATTCGCCGTCTGGATCCCAATGATACGGCGTGTTGAGCGGACCGAGTTCGATGAACACTTTGCCGTCCGTCATCATGCGCCGAAAACCGTTCTCGAAAAGTTTCGCCGCTTCGGCCGAGGCTGGTTCCGTATAGAGCGCGGACAGATGCCGCTTCGGCACGGCCGGTGGATCGGGCGTGATGGCGCGGCTCATGATCGTGTCGGCCGCGCCGAGATACCGTTCCATCAAGATCGGCGAGAGCGTGAGCACGTCGCCGATGTTGTCGAACCCGTGACCGATATCGTCCGACGGAAAATCTTCGGTCGGGTCGAAGTCCACTCCGATCAGATCGCGGATCGTGTTGCGATATTCGACTCGATTCAGCCGCCGCATGGTGACTCGCCCCGGATCGGGCTTGGCGTGCTTGTCAGCGTGATCGAACACGGCCTTCACCAAGTCGATGAACCGATCGGCTTCGGCAGCGGTGGGCTGCGGCTTGTCCTTCGGCGGCATCTCGCCCGTGGCGATCATCTTCCGCACGTTGTCCCACATTTTGCGCTGCTTCACGAGCGACGCTGAATCGCGAAACGACTCCAACGACAACTCGGCCTTCGGCTCTTTGCCCGAGTGGCAACCGACGCAGTATTTCTCCACGAACGGCCGGCCCGACTTCGCGAAGTCAGGAACAACGTCGGCCCCGTGCACCCCAGCAGCCGAAAGAAGAACGACCGGAAACAGCAAACAGAACCTCATGGAGCTTAATCCCTTGGTGATAAGTTTCGCCTACCGACGCCAACAATCCGACAAATTCAGTTTACCTGTGCTCGCAGCGGGCCGGCCAGCGTGGGATTCTTCTGGTCCACTCCGAACAGGACCGGAGCGCCCACGGCGTGCAGGAGTGTGTTGTAGAGCGCGTTGATCGTCGGGTTGTTCGCCGCAGCGGTCATGAGCCGATTCGGAGTTCCTTCGTAGGTCGGGCTGTCTGAGGATGTCCCTACTTCAGTTGAAACTCAGCAGGCGGTTCCTGTGACATGAGACCATCTCATGCTGCGGAGTTCGAAGATTCAAGGGTCAGACTTTCGAGGGCCTTGATAAGGTGCGGGATGTCTTTGTGGCCGCGCACTCGCCTGAAGGCGATACACTGTAGCCTGTCTTTTGGCTTTTCCAACCGTGTCTGAATTCTGAGATGATGTGATGGCTCGTATGCCGCGAAAGTATGTTGTCGAGGAAACCGAGGTCGGG
>CALBIE010000186.1 GCA_937893495.1 uncultured Verrucomicrobiales bacterium
TTAAAAAGTGGTACGCCCGGAGAGACTCGAACTCCCAACCCTCTGATCCGAAGTCAGATGCTCTATCCATTGAGCTACGGACGCTTGCAAAAGCTATTGTCAGTCGGCTTGACTGCCTGAAACGATGCGACCCATGCAGGCAAGCCGTCAATTCGTAATTTTTTGATTATCACGACCGCGTTGTGGAGACAGCAATTGACCCACGCCACTGAGGGTATACTTCACTTGACTCCCCACGAGTAGTGTCCGGGCCAGTTTTTTATTCCGGCGGTCTGCAGTTCGGCGCACCGACTGCGCATGAACTGGGCTAATAAGTGCTTCAGTCTGCCGAATACCATGGCCGCCTCAGCAAACCGACCGGCAAGGTAAGTTTCAAGAGCCTTCTCGTAGGTTTTCCGGTCATCGCCACTCATTGCGACCAGGGCATAAATGTCTTCCGGATTCTTGCGACCCTTGACCTGAACGCGGTCCATTCGTACGCATTGCTGCGCCAATTCGGGCGTTAGTGCATTAAAGCAAGACGCGGAAAGGATGACCTCCACCGGATACTGGCGCGTTAATCCTTCGAGACGGGCGGCGAGATTAACCTCATCTCCGAGAACCGTCAGGTTGAACCGTTCTGGAGTGCCCATGGCGCCCGTAACGATTCCACCGAAGTTGATACCGGCACCCAAATCAAAGTAAAGATGCCCCTTTTTCTTCTTCTCCTCCGCGAGTTCGTTCAGGTACTTGCGCGCCTGAAAATAACTGTTGATTGCCGCGGCGGCCGGCCGTTCGATTTCGATTGGGTAATTGAATACCGCCAGGACGGCATCGCCGATGTAGTTTGCGATAAATCCGTCGTATTCGGTAATGGCCTTATCGATAATGGCAATATGCTCATTGATCAGCCGAAGCAACACATCGGGCTGGAGTTTCTCGGAAGCACTTGAGAAGCCCTTGATGTCAAAAAACAAGATTGCGGCCTGATTCAACGTTCCTCTCAAAAGATCCTCTGGTGACTGATCCTTCAGCACCTTTTCCATGACCTGTGGCGAGACAACCTTTCCAAGCATGTTTACGGCCTGTTCCAAATCGCTCTGCTGATCAACCCGCACCTGCTGAGAGGAGGTTACCTTGCCCATCTGCTCGGCCAGCAATGCCCGAAGAAGGGACGGCTGTTTGTCGAGCGTTCGGTTGAAATCTTCCGCCATCAGCTTGAGCACCTCAACCTCTTCGAGACACTTAATTGACGCTGACCTTGGCTCGCCAGTCAGCACACCCATTTCGCCGATGACTCCGCCTGCCTTCTGGCGATCAATCTCCATCCCACCCTTCATGATGGCGATTTGTCCCCAGGTCACGAAGTAGATGGAGTCCGAAGGTTCGCCTTCATTGATAATGACGTCTCCTTCCACATATTTCTCAACCTTTGCGCAATCGAGCATCTCCTCCATCGCCTCGGGCGGCATATTACCCAGCACCGGATTCCGGGCCGGATTAAGGCGCATGATGGTTTTGCCTCCTGTGGTCTCGTCGCTCATTGTCTATCCGTTCAAAAATCTGAGGGCCAGGTGATTAATAATCAAGTGAAGCGTGTTATCGATGATGACGACCAGCCAGAAGCGGACGTACTCGGGTGTGGCTTTCGCAAATCCTGTTTCAGTTTCCGACTCTGGAAAACCGGGGCCGAACCAGAACAGGTTTTTGAAACGACACACATATTGCGCAATCCGGTAACGGTCGATGACCGCGTGGGTCCCGAAGATGACGGCCCAGGCTTCCCAGTGCTTGATGACCAGCAAAAAGGGCAGCGAATACACCAGGGCATGGAACAGGGCCCAGATCCAACTCTTTGTTTTGCGGACTGCCATCTGTTCCGTCTGCAACAGATAGTCACCGATCAGATGAAAAATTAGTTCAGGCAAGTGAGCGCTGGGTTGGTGTTGATGTCAGGTGTTACGGGAGCGGGACAGGGCGGTGCAATCGATAATATTGGCTGCCATTCGTGGACGAAATCGGGAATCGATATCCTCCGTTTGTCGTAATCACGCCCGCGACAGTATTCCAGCCGGGTGATGGATCAAGCTGCAAAGTCTGCTGCAACTGATAATTCGCGTGGAACGACGGCCAGCGCAACTCCGCTGATCCGCCGGACGAAACGGTCAGCAGCCTCGGCAATACCTTTCCGAGCGCGGATTGGCTGTAAATGCGCGAAACGGTCTCGCCGGAGAGCGCCGCTCCGTAAATTGACACTTCGTCCAGCGCCCCGCTGAAGAACGCCCCGCCTGCGGCAATCTGCGTATTCCGTCCCGCTGTCGGCCGCGTGGTCGCCGTGCCTCCGCCCGAAACGGCCGTGTTCCGGCATGCCCCCAGCAGGATTGGCGACGCCGTGTAGGCAATGGAATTCAGATTCGATAGGGCGGTAACCATTCGGCCATTATAGTAGAGCCGCTGAACTCCCCCGTTGAATGTCCCGGCGACGTGATACCAGGTATTCGAGGCCAGGACGACCGGGTGCGATGCGACCGAACGGACGGTGCTGGCCACAGTACCCCCGGCTGGAGTCTGTTGTTGCTGCGCCACTGCAAACTTCACTGAGCCGTTTTCGTAATAGAAATCCAATCCCCGGGCGGTCGTCGCAAAATCGGCTGTTTCATCGAGCATCACAAAAAAAGGAACAAACGTCGTTTGCGTATTCAATGTCGTCGCGCTGTTGATCCAGAATTCCACGGACACCGCTGCGGGCAATGATGGCGGAGTATTTGTGATGACCGCAAAATCATCGCTACCGTCGAATTGAAACGCCTGCCCGACAAGACCCGGACCGAATGAGGCGCCATTCCGCAGGTCGGCTGTTGCGTTGCCGGCGGAGCTGTTCACCGTGCCATTTCCGGTCATCCAGATCGCGAGACCCGCGGGCGCGGCAACGCCGGATAAAATCGTAAACTGCAGATGGTCAACCTCGATGCCGCCGCTGGTGTTCGACAGCTTGATGGCCGAGATTCCCTGTGGATTGGTGATTCCGAAAAACCGATCTTCCGCCGTGGTCGCGGCGGTCGATCCATCGGGAAAATCAAACGGTCCGACGATCCCCAGCGAATTCCCTTTTGAGTCCCAAGCCTGAAAGCTCACGGTTCCTCCGCCATCCGTCCAGACGATGCCCGCTTCGCGCGGGTATTCGCCGAGTATGTTATTGTTGAATGAAAACTGAATGCCGGTTGATCCGCTACCGCTGAAATATGAACGTCCGGCCGCGCCGCTGCCATCCACAGCTCCGTCATCGGCATCCACTGAGTCCGTGATGTTGCCGGGAGTCAGAACACTTCCGGTGGAGGCCGAAACACCGACATTGCTCAGTTGGCCGTCCTCGAAATCCTCCACCTCCGTCAGGCCAAACTGAATCGTGCCGAACCAGGGACTGTTGGTGCGGCTGGTATAGGGCAGTGGCCCGATAAAACTTCCACCGCTGGATTGCGTGATGCTCAGCGCGATTGACGCGGTGTTGTTGGCGGTATTGGTGTCGGCCTGGCCGGTGCCGGATATTCCGGTGAAAAAGCTGGCCACTCCGACGTTGGTTACCGAGAACGTGAACGTTGCGCGTGCGCTGGTGTTGGCGGACATGCTGGATACTACCCAAGTGCCGTTGTTGGTTGAAACCGTGCCGGTCGTACTGGAAACCGAGATGGGTCGCACGCCTCCGGCAAAACCATTTGTTACCGTGATAGTAATGACGGAACGCGGTGAAGGATTGGTCAGGGTCACCGACACAATTACGTTTGTGCCCACTCCCGGATTGGCTGGATCGACCGTAATGCTCAAAGCCAGATCGGCGGGCAGCGTGGTCGAGGCATTCGTCCCGGTCTTCACGCCGAATACATCCGTCATGGCGTTGGTATCACCGTTGACAAGATTTGTGCCGTCACTCGCAAACACGACGAACTGGCCATTGAGACTAATCGCCGGTGCAAACGATCCGGCGCTGCCGATTCCTGTGCCATCAATGGGCCGGCTCATCAGAATGGTCCGACCAGCCGCGCGGTCGCGCACAAAGACATCGCTTTGGTTATTTGTGTCGTTACTGACGAGATTGCTGGCCGTGCTGAAGAACGCGATAAAATTGCCGTCTTCACTCAAGCTGTCTGCCGTTGCGCCGGAATATCCATTGCCAGTCCCGGTTCCTGATTGATCCGCGCTGATTAACTCCATCGAACCGCTGGCGATATTGAGCAGCACGACATCCTGTTTTCCGTTGGCGTCTCCGGAAATGATATTCGAGGCCAGCGTAATAAATACCAGAAAACGGCCATCCCGACTCAGGAACGGGTTACCCGAGGGTCCGTCTCCGGTGCTTGATCCCGTCCGGCTCTTACTGGCCAGTGAGGTTGTGCGGCTAACCATATCACGGTAAAAGACATCGGTGGAATTGTTGGTATCAGTCGTCGATACGAAATCGGTCGCCTGGCTTCCGAACGCGATGAAAAGTCCGTTGTCGCTGAGGACTGGATCAAACGATGTTCTATTTCCGCTACCTGTCCCTGCCGCATTTGCACTGACCAGTTCAGTAACGCCGGTTTGAAGGTCGCGCCGGAATACATCGTTCAACCGATTTGTATCATTCGCCACGAGATTACCGGCCCGACTGAGGAATGCCACATAGCGACCGTCGGACGAAATCACTGGCGGATTGCTCGGCCCGTCGCCACTCGTGCCGTTGGTACTGACGCTGGCGAGGGTTGTTGAATTGTTGTCCAGGTTTCGCACAAATACATCGGCGGTTCGATTCGTGTCATTTGAAACGAGGTTATCGGCCGTGCTGGCGAACGCGATGATGCGACCATTGTTCGCGAACTTCGGGGAATAGGAGTCACCCGACCCGGTGCTGTTACCGTTGCTGCTGATACTGGCCGAGATCGTGTTGCTGGCCAGTACGTCGCGCACGAACACGTCGAATCCACCATTGCCGTCGCTGTTCACCAGATCGCTGGCCAGGCTTTGAAATCCGACGAACCGACCGTCCGCTGAGATGATGGGACCGAATGAGTCATTGTTGCCGCTCGCGCCGGATCGATTGATACTGACCAATCGCGTCTCACCGGTCGCGCGATCCCGCCAGAAGATGTCGCTTTTGCCGTTGTTGTCGTTGGGCGCAAGATTTGACGCTGTGCTTGAGAATGCGACGTAACGGCCGTCGCGGCTGACAACTGGATTGGCGGCATTGCCATTTCCACTACCGGTGCCGAAGCGGTTGGTGCTGACCAGATCATAGTCGGGAATCGGGACTTCCGTCACCGTGATGCTGAACGTGCAGACAGATTGAAACCCCTGATTGTCCGTGAACACGAGCACAATGGGAAACGACTGCCCGAAGTCACTCGACGCGGGCCGCCATTCAAAGTTGGCGGTTAAGGGTGACGCGCCCGTGAAATTATTTGTCGGCGTGAGCGTCGCACCGGTTGGCAATCCCTGATGGCTCAGGCGAATCGGGCCACCTTCAGGGTCGGTCGCTGAAAAGGTCGCCTTGAATATCGCTCCAGCGGCGACATTAAAGGCACCCGACGGCCCGGTGCAGGCGGGCGGCTGATTCGTAGAGTTGCCCACCAGCTCCACAATGAAATCCAAGGGAACCTTGCCGACGTTTCCCGGGGAAGCGCCCGGATGGTTTTCCTCGACGATGATCTGGACTGAGTACTTGCTGCCAGCGATACCGCCTACGGTGTTCCATCGCAACTCGCCGTTGGAGGTGATAGTCATCAGATTTGTGCCAATGGCCGGCACGTTGGGAATCATTGACTCGGCGGATGTGGCCAGGCGCACAGTGAACGGGTCGGCGTCGGGATCCGCTATCGGAATGGCTACGTTGTTTTGCGCCTCGGTGCGCATCTGCAGAATAACCGGGCTATTGGCGACTGGCGAACCAAGGTTGGAAAACCGCAAGTCAATCGTCGCAGATGCCCGAATAGCATCCAGCGGACCGGCGTTTTGCAGGGTCCCCAGTCGGCAGCAGCTCTGTCCGGTCACGACATAGGCGCCCTCGGACACGTAAGTGTGTCGAACCGTTTTGCGGTAAACCTCGTATTGTTCGCCCGCGAGATCCGTTGCCGTCCCTTCCAAGGTAGCACCGACTGAATCGAATGTTCCGCTGCCGTCGCCAAATGAGTATTGGATTCCACCGGTCTCCTGAGCGCCCGCCCGATACCCTTCCCGAATGGTGATATCGACCGCCAACCCATTACCACCGGGGGCTTTGCGCCAGGAAATCGTGGCAAACCGGAAATGGGAAGCCAACGCGGGGCCGGCCAACAGGAACAACAACATTACCGATATCGGCAGTCGCATGATCGTTCGCTGATTGTTCATGTCCTGGTGTGACTTGTGAGTTGCACTTCTCTGCCAATTTCCGCTGCATCCCCAAAGCCTTGAATCTTCAAAATCATCAGTTCTGGGGCGGGCACCGTGGCTTAACAGAGGCTAATTTACAAGAACCGATTCCCCCCATGACGAACTCATCAGGACGTCGATTCCAACTATTGAAAACCATTGTAGTGGAAAAACAGTACGCTGTGATTAAGAATTCTCTCAATGAATTCCTCAGACGTAAAAACCGACACCCATAGTAAGCTGATCGGCTACCTGCTTTGGATTTTCGGGTTCATGGGCGCCCACCGGTTTTATTTCGGCAAAACGAAGACCGGCGTCCTGTGGTTCTTCACTCTCGGCTTCTTTTTTGTCGGCTGGATCGTGGATCTCTTCCTCATTCCCGCCATGGATCGGCAGGCTGACAAGCGATTTGTGCATGGTCCCAACGACTACACCGTTGCCTGGGCTCTCCTCACCTTCCTTGGCGCTTTCGGAGTCCATCGCTTCTATCTCGGAAAGATTGGCACGGGTCTGATCTACCTGGTGTGCACAGTTCTTGCGCTGCTGGGTCTGGTGTTCATGGCCGTCGTGCCATGGATTGGCGTGCTTTACGATCTGCTGACGTTGAACAAACAGGTTGATGAACTCAATCGCGGAGCGGTAGGCGGGTAAGCTCGTGCGGTTGAAGCGGGATGAAGTGGTCTGTCCAGTGTGAACTGACCGCCCATCACCAACTCCGAAATGGCGCAAATATTCCTTGCTGAATGTCGGCGAAAACCCTTCGCTGACGGCATGTTCAATCGTTCGAGGTTCTTTGGTCCTATCTGCCTCGGCTTCCCGTTCGTATTCCTGAT
>CALBIE010000187.1 GCA_937893495.1 uncultured Verrucomicrobiales bacterium
TGGCGGTGCAAGGCACCTCACGCGTCGGTTACCCGATGGGTTGGGGTCGGTTTGCCCGGTTTGAAATGCTCAAGGTGATCGATTCTCGTGGCTAAACCGTCAAATTTTACGGTTAACTGTTCGATGGCATTCCGAACGGCATCAGCCAAAATGGATGGTTCCGCTTCGGCGCGCAAATTGACGATTAGCTGTCCGGCCGTCGCGGGTTCGTCAAGATCCTGCGACAATTCGGGAATGAAATCATTGCGAACCAGATTCAGCACCGCCGTTTCGGCAAATCCGTGGTCTGGGCTAAAGGTCATCTTGAAATGCGCCACTTCGGAATCGACTGATCTAAGCCGAGATTGGACTGATTCGGCAATCGCCTTCATCACTTCAGCCGCCTCGAATGCAGAATCTGATTGAAGATTCACCGTGGCATTCAACCAACCCAACAGCGCTTCGCCGTCGGCGTAAATCTCGTAATCCACCTCCATCACTCGTCGAGCAATCTGCTCGGCATCGGCAAGACAATGGAACCAGTCCGTCAATCCCGTCCCCTCGCGGGCCGAAATCTCTCGCAATTCGCCATGCGGAAACTCCTGCTTCAGCTTGAACCGAAGTTCGCTCAACGACTCGGAATCGAGAAGTTCAGTTTTATTGATGACGATGATGTCCGCCTCTTCGAGTTGCTTGCGATAGATGTAACGAACCTTCTCACTGAAACTGCCGCCTCCCGCCAGACCAAGAACGCGCTGTGCTCGAATGGGATCGACCAGTACACTAAGCGGAGCGATTGAAAACTGATCGCCATACATGCGGCGCAACGGGTAGGTGACGGTAGCAACGAGGTCTGTGCAACTACCAACGGGTTCCGCGATAAAAACATCTGGTCGAGTTTTTCCGGTCAAGTTGTTCGCGGCATCGACCAATGAGTTGAAGCGGCAACAAAAACAACCACCCGAAATTTCCTCGGTCTCGAATCCTCGCGAACGCAGCATGGCAGTATCGACCAATTCGCTGCCTTGATCATTGGTAATCAAGCCCACTTTATGACCTTTGTCGGTTAAATGTCGGGCCAGTTGAGCAACTGAAGTCGTCTTGCCGGCGCCCAGAAAACCCCCGATCATAATGTATCGGGCTTTGGGGGAAAGTGGTGAGGGGGGAGGGATGAGGGATGAGGTCATTGAGTATCTTCGGTCTGTTCCTTTTCGAGAATCTTGTCGATCGTCTTGTCGAGCAGGGCCATGTAACTGGTCACGTCCATTGCCCGCGGGTCGGTATTCCCGGTCGCCTCGTAAAGCCAGCCGTCGGTGTAGGGCTTCTTGTTCACGGTGGTGATATTTTTTTTTCAACAGTTCGTTGGCGCCGGCAAATTCGCCATCGACCACGCCGTAGATATCCGAGATGGCCTTGAAGCCCTCGAGCCATCCGAGAATCTGGCCCTGTTCGACGCGGGAATCGGGTTGGACTTCAAAACCGAAATCGACCATGTCGCCGAGCATCCGTGTGGCGAACTTGGTGATGCCGACTTGCCACTGGTTTTGGCCGACGGGTCGGAGCCATGCGTGTGACGGCAGGTAGAGGTAATCCGCCGGCAAATGCGTCGTGAAACGCGAGCGTTTGTAATGAACCAGTTTTTGTTCTAGAGAAGACATCAGTGGGTGATGCGGGCTTTTATCCCAGGCCATGTGGCTGCGACTCTGGAAGGTCGCGCTCCGATGTTTGATTCTGTGTGCATCTGTGTCTGCCCGGGCTTGGTTGATTCGCGGACAGGGCTTTAGCCAATCGGACGCAAAAACGGAAGTACGGATACAAAATTCTCGAAATTAGGATTTCAAAACCGCAATTTCGGGTCGGATGCTCTATTTCGATCATAATGCGACCTCGCTGATGATTCCGGAAGCCCGGGAAATCTGGCTTGACGCGACGGAACGCTACATTGGCAATCCCTCGAGTCCGCATCGAATCGGTGATCGGGCCGAGAAGGCGATGAACGATGCGCGCGAATGTCTTGCGAATATCATTGGGTGTCATCCGGTGGAAATAGTTTGGACATCCGGCGCCACCGAGGCGAACAACATGGTGATGAACCATGTCGCACAGTCGCGCGGAGAACTGGCTGCGGTTTGGATTTCTGCTATCGAACATCCCTCCGTGCTGGAATCAGCGCGGGTTCATTTCCCCAAAGCCCACACGCTGATTCCGGTGGAGAATGATGGAACCGTGGATATTGAACGATTGCGAGATGGATTTTCGAAACGTCATCCGGCGTTGATCGGTGTGATGGCGGTGAACAACGAGACAGGCATCCTGCAACCGTGGCGCGAGGTTCAGGAAATGTGCCTGGGGACAAAGGTGCTGTCATTTTGCGACGCCACACAATTATTCGGCAAATTACCGGCGGGTGGAGTAGCGGCGTGCGATTTTGTTTCGGGAAGCGCGCACAAATTCGGTGGACCGCGCGGGGTTGGTTTTCTTAAGTGTCCGGAGGGTGAGAAGATCAAATCGCTCATTTACGGCGGCAGCCAGGAATCGGGCCGACGGGCCGGCACCGAGAATGTTCCGGGAGTGTTGGCTATGGTGAAGGCATTGGAAATCCGTGAGGCCGGAATGCGCGAGGGTGATGCGAAACAACGATATGAATGGCGGAATGAGTTTGTTGAAAAAATGCAGGCAAGCGTTCCGGAGGTACAATTAGTCGGCATCGACGCTGACCGTGTCTGGAATACGGTTTCGTGCCTGATGCCGCAGGCCGATTGCCAGCAACGCTGGGTGGTTAAGCTCGACAAGGCCGGCTTCGCGGTTTCAACGGGTTCAGCGTGTTCCAGTGGTAAAGAACAGCCCTCCCATGTCCTCACGGCGATGGGTTATGCTCACGAAGATGCCGGTCGCGTGCTGCGTTTCAGCAGCGGTTGGGATACGACGAGCGAGGATTGGGCGGCATTATTACAAGGGATTGCTGCTGTACAAAAAGAGTTGGCAAAACAGCCTGATTCTACCGCTAGCTAAGTATGGTTGGCGATATTGTGCAGAGTAGGGTATTCTCGCGGCGCGCATGCAGACGGAATTTTTCAGAAAAATTAAGTCGATAATCACCGAGGATTTTTCCCTGCAGAAACTGGGGCAGGGAGGACTGGCCGGTGCCGGGTTGGCTGGCCTTTCGCGAGCGGAACGGTTCTGTCATTTCTGGGTGTTCAGTATCAAGAGCTTTGTCCGCAATCGCTGCATGGTCAGGGCATCGGCATTGGCTTATTCGAGCCTGCTGGCGCTCGTGCCAATGCTGGCCATCGTCATCAGCGTCTCGGTCAGCATTCTGAACAAGCAGGGAGAACAGCCGATTCTGGATTTTGTCGATCACGCAATTGTTTTCGTTATTCCAGAAACAACCGCCGAAGCAACGGGACAGGGTTCGCCGAAGACGAACGCTGATAATCTGCTGACGGAAAAGCGACGACAGGAACTTGTTACTCAGATCAAGGAGTTCATTGGGAACATTCGCAGTGGTGCCCTGACTGCGGGCGGGTCCGCGCTGCTGGTTTTCATCGTTATTTCAATGTTGTCGCGAATTGAGAACACTTTCAATGACATCTGGGGAGTTGAGAAGGGGAGGAATTGGGTCTCGCGAATCACGCAGTATTGGGCGGCGTTGACGTTGGGTCCGATTTTCCTCGTGGCGACCTTGAGCATCAATTCCGGTCAGGAACTCAAGACCTTCAAGGAAGCGATGCTGCTCTGGCCTTACGGTGTCGGTGCTACGATCCAGTTTATGTTTCGACTTTTGCCATTCGTTATCCTGAGCATTGGCTTCACGTTGTTTTACAAGTTGATGCCGAATACACGAGTCAATTGGCGGGCGGCATTCGTCGGGGGGGTAGTCGGTGGCAGTTTGTTACAAATGAACAATCTGCTGGGGGTGCTCTTTGTTTCAAGGTTTGCGACCAATCATAAAATCTACGGCGGAATGGTGATGTTGCCGATGCTGATGATTGCCCTGTATTTTTCGTGGTTATCCATTCTCTTCGGTGCGCAGGTGGCCTATGCCTTCCAGAACCGGCGTTCCTATGTCCAGGATCGGCTGATGGAGAATCTGAATAATCAGGGGCGCGAAATTCTGGCGCTAAGAATTATGACTGAGGCGGCACACAAGTTTTATCGAGGAGATGGTCCCATGTCCGCGCTGACGATTGCCGAGAATCTCAAAGTGCCGTCCCGGCTCGTTATTTCCGTTGTGCAGGCGCTCCAGTCCAATCGATTGTTGTATGAATTGAATTTGGAGGAACCCGCCTATCTGCCGGCTCGGCCGTTACGGAATATCACGTTTCAGGATGTCATTCAGGCCATCCGGGTCGGGCAATCAGATGAGATTGGCACGGGGACCGAAGCCGGAAGCAGTCACGTTGAGCGCCAATATCAGAAAGTGCTCGAGGCGGAGAAAATGGTCGCAAATGAAGTAAATCTGAATGATCTGGTCGAATCGCTGCTGGAG
>CALBIE010000188.1 GCA_937893495.1 uncultured Verrucomicrobiales bacterium
GGAGACGCTGGGCGAGATTTACAATTTGATTGAAAGTGATCCGAAATCGAAAGGTGCCCCAACGGGCCAGAAGTCGAAGAAGAAGTAATCTGGAATGAAACGATTCGAGATATTGCATCTGGCCTTGTGTTGATGGCGTTGTTAGACTGACCGAAATCATTAACCATCCGACAAATTTGCGGCGCGTTGTTCCGCCGTGGATTTGAAAGGGCTCCAAACCATGTTCAAAGCAATCGGCAGTTGGTTCAAGGCGGTGGGATATCTCCTGACCGGACAGATTGACGCGGCTCGTGAAGTGCTCGACACGAACCCCAAGACGATTCGCGCCAAGTATGATTCCATCGTGCGCGACAAGCTCGATCAGATTCAGACCTACAAGAAGGCGGTCGCCGGCCTGATCGCGCAACAGGAGAACAAAATCGTCACGCTGAAGGAATTGACCGGCGATGTCGAACGACTTGAACGACTGAAGGCCGGCGCGCTGGCCAAGGCCCGGCAGACGGTGGGTGATTTGCAGAAATCCGGCCGGTCGAAGGAGGACGTGCAGTCCAGTGAAGATTATCAAAAGTGTCTCAACGCCTATAATGATTTCAACTCGACGCTGAAAGAAAAGCAGGTGCGGATTGAGGAACTGGAGAAGGATGTCGGGGAATACAAGAACGGCATCGCGAACCACAAGATTCAACTCCAGCAACTGATTCGCGATGTCGAGAACATCAAGGCGGAGTCGCACGAGGCGGTCGCGGAAGTCATTACCGCCAAGCAGGAAAAGGAATTGGCGGACACAATCGCGGGAATCGCGACCGACGGTTCGGCCGAGGAACTGCAGGGTTTGCGACAAATGCGCCAGGAGCTGAAGGCAGAGGCGCGCATCTCCAAGGAATTGGCCGGCACCGACAACAAGGCGCAGGAAGCCGAGTTTCTCGACTACGCCGCGAAGCACGCCGTGTCCGATGAGTTTGATTCGCTCATTGGCCTGAGTGAGGCTGGCCCGTCGGGTGATTCAAAGTCGAAGGAATCCGGTTCGGCATTGCCGGAGTAGTAGAGCCGTAGCGCAGGCGTCTCGCCTGCATTTGGTGATGGCTGGCAACGCGCGCTGGTGGACAATTTGAACGCGATCAGTCTGGCGAGAGCCCTGTGCGGGCTGGAAGCCTGCGCTACGGAGCGCCGATGGTAATCGCACGCAAAGCTGATTCTTACAGCCATGAAACTATTACACGCATCAAATCAACCAGGTGAAATAGAACGATGGAAAACTGCCTTGGAGGATGCTGGAATCAACTGTGCCCTGCGCAACGAGATGATTGCCGGTCTCGCACCGGAAGTTCCCGTTACAGAATGCACACCGGAGCTCTGGTTGGTTCACGACGAACAGTTGCCGCAAGTTCGGGCAATCATAGCTGAACTGAAGTCTCCGCCCGATTCGAATGGCGCTTTGTGGTCGTGTTCGCAATGCGGCGAACTTCACGAATCGCAATTCGCCACCTGCTGGAAATGCGGAACGGGCCGAAATGAGAATCCGATGTGAAACGCGCATTATGTGGTCGGACTGGCGCGAGCCTTGGGCAGGCTGGAGGTCTGCGCTACGTAGCGCAGCCGTCCCGGCTGCGAGTCGGCTCCGCTTTTCGCGAGCGCATTAGATCAGCATGGACACGGCCTTAATCATCATTGCGATTCACGCGGGAATTATTGGATGCGCGTGCCTGTTGAGTGCGGCTGCGGAAGAAATTGATGATATGCCCGACACGAAACGATCAACGCAGGAGGTGTTCCTTTTTCTTTTGGCCAATTTGTTGTCGGGCGGGTTTTGGACGCCATCTGGAACCACCAAAAGCAAGTGGAGCACAAACCCTGAACTCCGGAGAAATGTTTTCGTCGGCATGTCGTTGATGATTTTTTGTATGGCCTGCATCTTCTACCTGGGAATTAAGTCTTAGTGAGTTCACCATGGCCATCGCTCTATACATCATCGCCGCACACGCGATCATCATCGGAAGCGCCTACATCTGTGGGGGAGCCGCTGGCATGATGGACAATAAACGCAAGCCTCCAAAAACGATTCTCGGCGGCATCGGAATGTTTTCAGCTATCGTTTTTACCAACAGCCTTTATCCGTTGGTAGTCGACATCGGAAAGAATTGGAGCAGACGAGAGGATCAACGCAATTGCATCAAAACCGGTTTCTTGGTTTTGGCCGTTGGCATAGTGTGCCTTTGGCTAGCGGCGGCGATTCGCGGGAACCCGATTGAAGATCCATCGTCACCGGTAATCAGCCAACCCAATCAAGTCGTCCAATAGCCGGCATGCCTGATTCCACCCAATCCTTCCTCAAACGCGCCGGGCGGATTCTTAATTCGGGTCAGGCGCGAACTCTGTTGCTGACGGGCAACGTCTATGACCTGTTTCGAACCGAAAAGGGGGATGACGAGGATTACGTTCCGTTGCTCGACTTCCTGATTTCCAGCTGGAATCTCAGCGAGTTTATCGTGGTCGTTTACGAGCTGAATGGCGCGATTCGCTTTGTTCGCGACGGTGATTCCGGGAAGGTGCGCGATGCCTGGCTGCGCTGGAAGGTCGGGATGGACAGCAACCAGATTGACGTTCAACGGATGTTGGACAAGGAAAAGGTGGATCCGCTGCTGGAAGAGGCGCGAAAAGTTTATGACGAGTCGCTGCGCAAAACGTTGAACAATCCAAACCTGGCACTGGAGTTCATGCGGCAGGCTTGCGTGAGTGCCCGCACGGAATTCGATGGTCGGCGAAATCTGAAAGAAAAGTTATTGGTGTTGATCGAGAGCGCCGACTTGATGATTCCGGAAACGCCGATCGATCGCCTCTCCGATTCGGACCGACAGCGTATTAGCATCTGTCACGACTGGTTTTCCGATCCGGGATTCCTGAATGGGGACGACGCGGTAGTGCTGATCGCCGAGTCACGCAGCCAGTTGCATCACCGAATCGCCCGATTGCCTCAATGTCTGGAAGTCGAAGCGCCGGCTCCAGATGCGATTGCCCGCGAATCGTTCATTCGCTGGTTCAATACGAGGACCAAGGGCGAAAAATCGGTGCGGCATTGGGGTAGCGAAGCTGATCTGGCAAGATTGACCGCTGGATTGTCAATTCATGCGCTGATGCAATTGCTCAAGGGCGCGCGGCACGAGGAACGCGAGATTGCTCAGGATGAGATCATCGCCAAGGTAGAGGACTACATCAAAAGCCAGCTTGGCGAGGAGACCGTGGAATTCAAGAAGCCGGCACATTCCCTGGATGATGTGATTGGCTTCACCCGGGTAAAAAAGTTTCTGCGCCAGGAATTGATCCCGCGATTTCAGTTGGATGGCCCGGAAGCGTTGCCGGGCGCGGCGGTAAGTGGACCGATTGGTGGCGGCAAGACATTCATATTCGAGGCGATGGCGGCGGAACTGGATATGGTGGTGCTGGTCATTAAAAATCTCCGTAGCAAATGGTTCGGCGAAACAGATGTGATTTTTGAACGGTTGCGTCGAGTGCTGAATACTCTGTCAAAGGTGCTGATTTTCATCGACGAAGCGGATACCCAATTTGGCGGCGTGGGGGAGGGGACGCACGACACGGAGCGGCGGTTGACCGGCAAAATTCAAGCAATGATGTCGGATCCGATGTTTCGCGGGCGAGTATTCTGGCTGCTGGTGACGGCGCGGATTCATTTGCTGTCACCGGACCTCCGCCGACCCGGACGGGTGGGGGATTTGATTATTCCCGTGCTTGACCCCGAAGGAGAAGATCGACGCGAATTCATCCACTGGATGGTGGAACCCGTGCTGGGCGGCACGATGTCCGATGAAGATTTTCAAAGAATTGATTCTGAAACGCAGGGGTATTCCGCCGCCGCTTTCGCATCGATTCGATCCGAGATCAAGGCCGCGTCACGAATACAGAACCGGGTGCTGAGTTCGAGTGAAATAATCAGGGTGATTGCCGATCATCTGACGCCGGCCATCGTGGACACGCGGCGTTACCAGACGCTTCAAGCGCTCTTGAATTGCACGCGTCGAAGCCTGCTGTCGGAGGCGGATGTGACGGACGAAGATAGAGCCGGATGGGGGAACGAGTTGAGAGCCCTGGAAGAGCGGGGGATTCGTTGACGCGGATTAGGGGGTTCTGATCCGGGCCGGACTTGGCAAATGCCTCGGCCTTTCAAGAAGCCTCTTGCCGGGTTATGGGACAGGGAAGAGATCAGAGGCGCGGCGTAGCCTTGCCCCACCGTTGAATAGTTCAACTGCGCAGTCCGCCAGGTCAATCATCAGGTGGGGCGACGCTACGCGGAGTCTCTGACTTTTTTGTCGCGAAGCCCGACCAAGATGCGATCTTCTGGAATCAGGAACCTCAGTTCCAGGTAACAAGTGTGGGAGGGAACCGTTGCGCAATCCCCGGCACTTGATCCGATCTCATCCATTAATACGCCTGCATGAGCGGGAAGCCGACGAAGTGGCGTGGGCCGGAGGTGTATTGTCGTTCAATATCCTCCTGACTCAGCGCCCGATAGTAGAGCGCGACCAGATGAAACCGTCCTTCCCAGAACTTGTTTTCGCCACCGACATCATTACCGAGCGCGAGCCGGAAGCCATCGACCCAGTTGGTGAAATCTCCGGCCACCTTCGCCGAGGAAACTTTCTTTCCATCGATGTAGAAAGTCTGTTTCCCATCGGCATCGTGGGTATAGACCACATGCATCAGTCGCGTCTGAACGCTGCCGCTCGGAGTGTGCAGTGCGGGATTGCCGGTGGTGTCCGTTTTGGTGGTACGCAGTCGCGTCAGGAAGACGCCGTTGTTCGCCCCTGAGCCGAGGTCGTGCGCGAGCTGGAAATTCACCTGATGACTGGTCAGGGAAACCGTGACGATGCGCGCCGGGCCGGATTGCTGGATCCTGGTCGGGGAAAGCCACGCTTCGACCGTGAGGGCGCGTGATTCCCGGCAGGCGGCGACCATCTTTTTGGCGGGCGCTTCGGATTTCCAATAACCGGCGTTTTCCCACATGAAACCGCCTTCCGGCAGCCATTTGCCCGAGTCTGGATATTTGCCGGAGGCGAACAAGTCAATCGGTTCACCGTAACCGGATCGGTCGAATACCGTTTTCCCCTTGCTCTCCTCGAAGGTGTAAAGCACACCGAGCTTGTCGGTGGAACGCAGCGGCAGCAACGTCATGTCCGAGTTCGCGCCGACATCGGCGAAGTAACCGGCGGTCACTGTTACCGTTTTGGCATCGGACAATCGCTCCAGATCCACCGCGCCCTCGTGGACGGACAAGCGGGTGTTTTTCGGCCCGGCAAACAGGTTGAACTTCGTGCCGCGCACAATGGCGAAGGCATCGGGTGTCTTGAGCACCATCGGCCTTCCTTTGGGTTGTTCTGACGCGGTCACCTCAATCATGCCCGATCGCAGGTAGATCGATTTGGACGGGCTGCCCTTGAAGGAAAGCGTCGCGCCGATGATTAATTCAGACTCACTCGCGATGCGAACGCGGGTGCCGTCGTCATACTGGAACGCCGCCTCCGCGCCATTCGTCAGCACTAGTTTGTCGAGCGGTCGGAGGGCATCCCCGCGCGCCAGGGTGATCGCGCCGCCGCCACGGACGACGTGAATGGCGCTTTGCGCGGACGCTGTCGCGACGGCTGGCTTGAACGTGTCCTTGAAATGAACGAAGCCGAACACCAGCAACGCCGCAACGCCGAAAGGCAGGATGAGTCGCAGCAGCCATCCGAGTGAAGGCTGGCCTTTGGCGCGGGGCGGGGCGGTTGCTCGTGCCATTGCCGGCTTCGCCGCTTGCGGAGCCCTGGCGGGTGTGGGGCGGGCGTCGAGCTGCGTCATCACCGCGTCGCTGACGTCAAACGCTTCGTTGAGATTGCGGAGTTCGATTTCGACGGCGAGCAGTTGCAGGTATTGCTTCCAGTTCGCGGGATCAGCCGTGAACGACAAATGCAATTCACGATCTTCCTCGGCTGAGATGTTGCCATCGAGTGCCTTCTGGGTCAGTTCCTCGACTCGATTCATCCCAAGACTCCTTTCCCTTCCATGCAGGCTCGCAGTTGACCGCGTGCCCGATACAACAACGTGCGAATCGCTCCGGCGGATTTGCCGACGGTGCTCGCGACATCTTCGGTTTTCTTACCGTCAATGTAGTGTAGCTTGACGGCATCGGCTGACGTCCCCTCAAGCGTCTTCAAACATTCTTGCAGGGCGCTGTTGCGAATCTGCGCAACCTCACGGTTTTTCTCCTCATCAGGGTGTTCCAGTCGATCCACTAGCGCCTTGGCGTAGGCCTCGATGCGGCCCTGGTAGCGATACAGTTTGCGCAGTTCCTCCTTCACCTTGTTGCGGGTGATGGCCTTGATCCACTGGCTGAATCCGCGGCCGATTTCGTATTGATGCAGGTTTTGATAAGCCTGCACGAAGACCTGTTGAACCACATCATCACGGGTGGAAGGGTTCGAGAGCATGGCGTTGACGATCTTCAGGACGTCGCCCTGATATCGTGCGACAATCTGCCGATACGCCTCAAGTTCGCCGTTACGAACCGCCCGGATGACGTCGTCCGTGGATAAATCTGCGGATTCGTTGTTCATTTCGCTGACTGATTCCGGCTTTCAACAATCGGTATGCCGACGAATCGAAAATGTCACAGCGGAAATGCGGAAAAGATTGCGTGAGGGGAGCGCAGGTCGCCGGCCTGTCGTGTCAGGCGGCTCGCCAGACACGGTTGGGCGTGCGGGATGCTGTAACGTTCCGAGTTGTCGATTGGCAATCGCGCGCTTCGGATCATTCCGGCGAGCCGCCGGAATGAACAGCCGGGCCGGCTGTGCTCCCCGATGCGCTACGCCGCTTCGCGCCGTCGCGCGATGGCCATGAAGATGAGTGCACCAATGAGGAGGGTTCCGAGCATCAGTGCGCGATGGGACCAGGTCGTTGCGCTGGGTGTGCTGGTTTCCAGCTTGATGCTCAGGTCGGCCCACTTGTCCACCTGAAGAGAACGGGTGAAGGTGTATTTCGTCCCGTGCTCCGGGAACGACGATTGGATCGCTTCAGGCGTTGCGCCGGCGGCTTCCTGTTGCTCGACCAGGTGCTCAGCCAACCGGGCCAGCGTCGCATTGTCCTCGGCGGAGTTCTGGTCAAGCGCCTTCTTGACCTGCTGCTGCGTGTAAACGGGCTGTGTCCCGGCAGAGAGGATTTCGATGCCGGCGTTCTGCTTCGCGGCGGCCTTTTCTCCCTTTTCATCGGTGACCGCGTGCCGGCGATAATTCAGACCGACGATAGCCTGCTGCATCTTGAGTTTCTGCAACTGCACACGGGCGTCCTCGTTGAAGGCGTTGTCATGCTGGGAGAGGTTGAAAGCCGAGGAGTAGGCCTGGCGCGCCTGCTTCTGCCGGCCTTCGGCGAGGTATTGATTGCCCATCTTCAGCAGTCCTTCCGCCTCGCGGATTTTCTGCTGCTGCTGGGTGGATTCCGCATTGATGAAGCTCTGCAGATCGACGTTGACGGCCACCGTCGTTCCGCTCATCTGCTGAAGTTGAAGCTTGGTGTCCCAGTCCTCGAGATTCCAGGCGGCGGGCAAAAATATATTCCAGGAAATATTTTCAAGCGGGAGATCGAACTTGGGCCCGAGCAATTGCAGCTTGCCGGAGCCGCGTTTGCCGACGCTGGTTTTCGACGAGTAGAAAAACTCGACGGTGATCGGTTGACCGGGTCGGGTCGGCGGCTCGAGGGGCACGAGAATTTCTTCGCCCTCACGCCAGGGCCAGGCACTGGCCTGGTTCACAAACGCAAACCAGAAGCGGGCGTCCGACGGAAGCGTGAAGCGCAGCAGGCGTTTGTCACCCGGATGCATCGAGAGTTTGACGGACGTCAGCATCACGCCCGAGTCCGACAGCACGGACATGAGGTCCGATTTCTCCACGCGCGCCGGCAGCAACTTGGCGGCGTCGTGGCGCACGACATTGAGCGGCAGTTGAAAGTCCGGCTCGATCACCCGAAATGTGAAATTAGCCTCGGTGGTGGATCCCTGTCTGAGATTCGCGGGAATGGATTGCCAGTCACCGGGCTGCAACGAGGCCGGCAGCGTGGGGATGTTGATTTGCAGGCGGCCGCCGGTATTAAGCGTCAGGTAACCGCGATGCAGATCCACGCGCGCTGCCTTCAACGAGCGCAGGGTCTCCTGCGCGCCGGCTGCGGAGACGATTTGATAGGCGACCTGCAGCTTGTATCCGCCGATGACCCGGCGTTGAAGTTTGATTTCCCACTCGTTCGTGTTGCCGGTTGTGGAACGAAGCGCGTCGGCCACGAGATCGCCGGTGAAGCGAACGGCATCGGCGTTGGCGGGCAGTTCGACGAAAAGCGATTTCAAGCCGGCGTTTTCAATCTTATAATCCAGCGTTGCGGAGACCTTGGTTTGGCCTTCGCGAATGGTGACACCCTGAAGTGAAGTCACCTGGATCCACGGATCAACCTTTTTAATTTCGAAGGCGAGCCGCCAGTTGGCGTGCAGCAGACGGAAGACCATGACGCCGCGCTGGTTGATTCCGGCCTTCTTGGGGTCGAGCTGGTTGAGTCCCTCGCGCGTGTCCACGCGCAGGCGCATGCCCTGTTCGGGCACGACAACGAGTTGGCCGACCTGTTTGTCCGATTCGCGGATGCTCAGGCGCGGCGCTGCCCAGGTGTTGGTGCCCGGCACGCCGGGGCCGGCCAGCGTGATGGAAAACTGCTGCACTCCTTCGGTCTTGCCTTTGAGATGCAGGGTGATGACGCGGACACCATCGGTTTCCAGTTCCGTCCAGTGACTCAACGCGGGCCCGGACAATGTCTCGGGATCCATTCCCGGCGGCAGCGCGAAACTGAGCTTGAACACGCCGGCGCGGGTGATGGCCGCCTCGATATTCGCGGCCAACACCGTGCGGTCCTCGCCGAGCGAAAGTGTTTGCGACGTGTTCACCCGAATATCCGGCTGCACGGCGGCCGCGCTGATGGTGAGCGTGGCGGTCGCCTGCCCATAACGATAAGCCCGTCGCAAGGTGAGTCCGGCCACGCGCTTGCTTTCCTCCTTGATGATGGAGGCGGGAAAATCCTCGAGATTGATCGTGGTCAGTTGTTTGACGGTAACACCGGCCATCTGCACCTCAGTGCCGGTCGCGATGCCGGCCATGCCGATTTGCCCGGCGGATTGTTCGAGTTGAATCATGCCCAGTTCCTTCTCGAAGGGCAGGGGACCCGTCGTGAACTGCGAATGAATGCGCAGTGAGAAATTCTGCGATTGCGGCGACTGATATTGCAGGCGCAGCTTGCGTTCATCCGGATCGAAACGCCAGTTGGCCAGGCCGGTCGCGGTGACATCGGTGATGGTCATTCCCAATGGCGTCGTGAACGTGAGGTCGGTAATCTGTCCCTGCGCCAATCTCAGATGAGCGTCATGCACGCCTTCGATGATGCCCGCCGCCGGGACATAGAGTTGCTGCAGTTCAGCGAAGAACACGGTCTTCTCCGAGCGCGTATCGCGGCCGCGCGGCTTCCACGCGATCAACGGATTAAGTTGCGGCGAGAGCACGAGTTCAAAGCTCGAACGTTTGTCCGCATCAGCCTTTGGCACCGTCAGCGGACGAATCGAAATGGCATTGGCGGTGGTGATTTCCACTTCAGCCCGGTCCAGATCCAGCGTCAGGCGATTGATGAGGCCGTACAGGGTGGGCAGATGGAAACCGCGCACGCCTTTTTGATTCGTCACGGAGATTTCATACGAGAACTCGACATCATAGACGCCGTCCTTGGTCGCGGTGAGGCGATAGACGGATTTTCGGTTGTGTTCCGCCTGGCTCAGCACAAGCGAATCCTTGGGCAGTTTGATGTCCGTCATCACCGCCGGATGATTGAGGAAGTTGAGCGCCTGATCCTTGTTGGCATTCCAGTGCAGCTTCGCCTTCACGAACACCTGATCCTCCTTGACGGTCGCAATCTGAATCACCGCGTTCGGGATGAAAAAGGAATTCGCGGGCGGGGCGACTTTCCCGGCGGCATCGGCCGTGCACGCGCCCATGTTCAGGAACATCAATCCACCAATCAGCATCGCGGCGGCGGCGGGCGCCGGCGTTTGCTTCACGGGGCGCGGCAATTGGAACTGCCGCATCAGCAACGGCAGGATGACGTGGACGCTGATGAAGACGAGTGTTGCCACGAAAAATTCGTCCGCGCCATTGGGCAGACTCAGGCAACCCCAGAACACGCAAATCCAACCGAGTGCAATTCCCAGCGACCGCATCGATCGTGAAAGACTCACCAGCGAATAGCCCCAGACAAACAGGGCGAGGATGGCCGGCCAGGCTGACCACACCGTCACGGCATCTTCGAGGGATTGGTTCTCGATCTGAATGGCCAGCGCGTTGCCGGCCGACTGCACGGGAATCGTGAAATCCAATGCGGGTGTCTGCGTCAGCGGATGGCCGGTGGCCTTGTTGATCAGCGTAACCGCAGCCACAAAGGTCAGGATGCAGGCGGCGACACCGACCAATGCGCCGAACGAATTCTTCAGACTGAATCGCGTGTTGCCGTCCGTTGTCACCCAGCGCCAGATACCCGCGCCGAGCAGGAGCGATAGCAGGCCGACGAGCAGCATTTCCCGCGAATCACGGCCATAGGCGCCGTCGATCATGCGTCCGATCCAGGCAAAGCCCGAGACGTCGGCCGCGGATTTGTTGGGCATTAAATTGCCCTCTTCAAAGCGGAGTTGATATCCGAGGTCCGGGGACACTTGCCATTCCGCCAGCAGAAGGGGGGCCTCAACCTGCGGCAGCGCAATGCGAACCTCGGTTTCCTTGCCGGATTTGGTGGCGAGTTTGAGCGCGAGCGGAATGATCTGATTCGGGGAGACATTCGCGGGCAATGGAATCAGCGTCGCCTTGCCATCGACGACCGGGACAACCTCCCGTCCGTTGACCCGCGCGGACCAGAGCGTGACGTCTTCCGGCACAGTGATGCGCAGATGCGAATTGCCCTTGCTCTTGATCAGGTAGATGGCGTCGGTCAACGCCTGGCCCTCGCTGGAAACGCGGGTGCGATACGTGGCGCGGTCCACCACCTGACTGAGCGTTTCACCCTGCGACATCGAGGTGAGTTTCATGCGCACCTGGAATGGTCGCGCGGTGAACTGATACGCCGCAAGCATCGGCGCGTCGTAGAGCAGTCGATACTCGACCGGAATCTCGCCGGGTTCCAACGGGATGAGTCCCGGTGAAAGTTCCGCCGGTTCGGTCTTGAACTGGTAACTGCTTACGACGATGAGGTAACCCTGTTCGGACTGAACTTCGAGCGGTCGCAGACCGGTGAAGGGCAGCGTGTCACCGCTCTTGAACTGCACGTCGTAGGTGGCCGCCAGCGAATACGTGCCGGACACCGGCGTGTGCAGATGAATTTCGTATCCGCCCGCGATGGGATTCCAATTGCGGATATCCTGGCCGACAAACTCGACGTTGCTGTAATTGGTCGGCACTTCGACCTTGAGCACTCCGACCGGCGCGCCGGCGATCAGGTAATTGACCAGTGTGCTGCCATAGGCGATGCCTTCGGCCAGCGTGAAGAGATGCAACGAATCCGATTGGATCGAGAGCGCGAGCCGTTCGCTTTTCGCAGTGGCCTGCCAGGCTTCATCGCGCAGACGATAGGCGAGTTGCAGTTCCTTGATTTGCTTTGGGAAAAATGCCGTGGCGATTTCGGTCAGACCGTCGGATTGCGCTTCAGTGAGGCGCAATCCCGCGTCCGCGGAAATGCCGACGAATCCGCGCAACGACTTGACCTGTTGCGGCCGGATGGGCGGAAGCGTCCATGTCGCCGGCGGTGAATCGTGACTGGCCGTCAACCGCAGAAAAACGACCTGTCGTCCGATGAGCGGTTGGCCGAACTGCAGCTTCAACGAGGCGGGCGCGTTATTGGCGCCGGCGGTCAGGGAGTAGTCACTCAGGCTGGGCGCGTTGACCTGCGAGAGTTGGTAGCCGTTCGGCACGTTGATGATGAACTCGCGCAACGGAGCCTCGCGGATATCCAGTTCCATCTCGGCTTCTATCTGCGTTTCCGTTTCGCCGAGATGATAGCGCATCAGCGCGGACACCGTGAGCTCGGGCAGGATGTTGTCCGCCTGCAATTCGAGATCGAACACCTGGCCCGAGAAGCGAAACGCAAACGCCTGTGCCTGTTGCTGCGGCGAAATTGCGCCGAGCGATTTGTTGACGGGGAAAAAGGCGGGGGAAATCTGCGCAAGCCCGGGTGTGCTGGTGGCTTCGAGGCGAACCGCGCCATCGTTCACGACGCGCAGATGACCGCCGTAGCGAATCGCGCCATCGGGCACAAGGCGAAGGGGCTTGACCTTGAGCGGGAACGCGCCGAGCGAGGTCTGCGTGAAAACGGTCAATCCGTAGTCGCCCTTCTGCGCCTGATTCAACTGCACGCGCAACTGCCGGGGCTGGTTCGCGGCGGCGGATTCAATCTTCCAGGTGAGAATGTCTTTGCCATCGACCCGGGTGACTTCGCCTTCACCGGTGAGTTGCACGACGAGTTCGCGCAGTTCGCCCTGCATCACCTTGAAATCAAGTTGCGTGGTCTGACGTATCAGTCCCGGACCGACCGCGATTTGACCCGCGCCGGTGACGGAATAAAACAGTTTGCCTTCCACCTCGGGCTTGGCCTCCTGCCATTGAAAGTTCAGCGCGCCTGAGGACGGCAAGGCGCTGGCGAAAGTGTCGCCCTCGCGTTTGGCCTCGGCCGCTTCAATGAACTTGACCTGCGTGTCGGCCGGCAAGCCGTGCAGCAGGATGGGGCGCAACGTGCTCGGTGGCAGGAGGAAGTTAATGCGGTTCCATCCGGTGCCCTTGATGATCTGAGCGTCGAATTTGATCTCCAATGGGAACGTTCCGTTCGTCTCCAGTTTGAGGCGGTAGCGGCCGTCGTGCAGATTCAACACATGACTTTTGTGGCGCTTGTAATCAGTCAGTGCCACCGCGCCGGAGAGCACTTCGAGCAGGCCGCCCTCGGGATGGCGCACGCTGACGTTGCCGGTCAGGGTGAATGCGGCGACGTCGCCCTTGATGGTGCCGGTCAGATTGAAATCGCTGAAATGAACCACGCGCCGTTCTGGATCGGCATCGCGCACGGAGAGGTTTAAGGAATAGGGCTCGCTGGAGAAACGATACTGATAATGATCCTCGGTCGCTTTGCCCGTCGCCTTCTCCATGAGGTCCAGCGCCTTGACCTGATAGATGACCATCTGCACTTCGGGAACGGATTTGATGTCAAGCTGGCCGTCGTAAAGCGCGGCGTCGCGCGGAGCGAGCACGAGCGGGCTGAATTTGGCGGTGTAGTCGCCGAACTCGAATTGCGAACTGACCTTGAGGTTCCACGCCTTGAGCTTCTTCTGCTTTTCATCCGCGACCACGACGAGTACGCGCTCTCCCTTGGCGTTGCGTTTGATGCCCCATTCGGCGACGCCGGTGCCGGTGACATTCGTCAGGTTGCCCGTGCCGGTGACGGTGAGTTGGAGTTCCTTCAGCTCGCCCTGCAACACCTGCACCTTGATGTTGTGCGTCTGGACGTATTGCTTCGCCTGCACCTCGATGGTGGCGGACAGCTTGGCGGAGTAAATCAGCTTCTCCTCCTTTTCCTCCGGTTTCGTCTGCGGAAACGTGCCGTGAAAAATGATTTGTGCCGCGGTGGTATTGGTGACTGCCGGCGTCGGTTTGGCCGCCGCAGCCGCTGATATTTTTTGAGTGGTTGCTCCCAGTGCGAGCAGGCCGCAGGCGATTAGGGTGTGTAGTAGTTTCATGATTAGTCCTTGGTTCCCTGGAGTGGTTACGAGTTCAAATTGGTTTGTGAGCAGGTTTTGATACGGATGACGCTGTGGTTCGAGAGAGCCGCGTTCCGAAAGCGGAGCGCGACTCTCCAGAGTCGCAGCAGCGAGCAATCGATCGAAAAGGGGAGCACAGGCCGCCGGCCTGTTGTGTCTGGCGGCCCGCCCGACACTTCGGGGCGCGCGGGTTGCGGTAATCTTTCAAACTGCTGATTGGCAAGAG
>CALBIE010000189.1 GCA_937893495.1 uncultured Verrucomicrobiales bacterium
CGCTGTAACGAGAGCCAGAGAAATCAACCGTCCCGATTTAGTCATTACACATCACATATCACGACCATGAATACATACGGATCGAACGAACTCACCCGGCGTCATTTCATGACGACCGCAGCCAGCTCCCTTCTCGGTGTTGGTTTCCTGCCGGGAATCGGCGGAACGGCCTTCGGCAAGGAAACCGCTGAAGCGGGTCATCCCATGCGCAAGAAGCCCGCCAAGCGCCTCATCTATCTTTACATGGGTGGTGGAATGACGCACCTCGACACGTTGGATACGAAACCGGGTCACAAGAACCAGGGCCCCGTGAGCGAGGTCAAGACCAACGTCCCCGGAATTCATCTGTCGGAATACCTGCCGTTGCTGGCGGATCATGCCGACAAGCTGGCAATCGTCAACAGCATGACCTCCACCGCCGGCGCGCATGAGCAGGCCCGCTACCTGATGCACACCAGCTATCAGCAGCGCGCCACCATCAAGCACCCTGGCATGGGCGCCTACATGCTCAAGTATCTGGACCGTCTCAACAAGGACCTGCCCGGGTCCGTGTTCATCGGCGGCAATTCCCGCATCGATGGCGGCGCGGGATTCTTCGAATCTTCCTTCGAGCCCCTGGCCATCAACAACCCGGCCGACGGACTCAAGAACATCAGAGCCCGGTTCGACCCGACCCGGTTCCGCGAGAACCGCGCCTTGGCGTCCGACCTCGATAAGGAGTTCCACAAGAAATACAATCTCAAGTCCACCCGCGCTTACACCGCGATGTACGGCGATGCCGTCCGCCTGATGGAATCCGAAGACCTCAAGGCCTTCGATCTCCGTGAGGAAAAGGAAAGCGTCAAGGAAGCCTACGGAGACGACCCGTTCGGTCAGGGCTGTCTGCTGGCCCGCCGTCTCGTGGAACACGATGTCCGCGCCGTCGAGGTCACCTATGGCGGTTGGGACACCCACCAGAACAACTTCATCAACGTGCCGGATCGCACGGCCGTTCTCGACCAGGCCTTGTCGGCACTTTTGACCGACCTTGATCGGACGGGTCTGCTGGATTCCACGCTTGTGGTGCTCGCCACCGAATTCGGTCGCACACCCGTCATCAACCAGAACGCCGGTCGCGACCATTACCCCAAGGCCTTCAGCACATTGCTGGCGGGCGGCGGAGTTACCGGCGGTGTCAGATGGGGCAAGACCTCCGCCGGTGGAGAGGTTGTGGAAGAGAATCCCATGCAGCCCGAAGATTTCAACGCCACCATCGCCTACGGCCTGGGTGTCTCCGTTGATCGCGTCGTCATGAGCCCGAGTCTGCGGCCCTTCAAGGTCGCCCACAAAGGCAAACCGGAAACGCGGTTGTTCAGTTGATTCGTCGAACCAACTTTGAATTCTCATCGCGTGGTGCAGGGAACTGCACCACGCGTTTTTCTTAAGTGGCCGCGAAAACTGGAAGGCAGATTGGCTGCGGCAACCGGTCGTTCACCCATAAGCAAATAATCTCCGCCACGCCAAGTTTCGCGACAATTGGCAGGGATGGCGAGCCGCCCATCTGGATCGATTCACTCACAAAAGGGTCAGCGGATTGACCCGCGTCTTCAGCGGAAACTCGATGGGTGCATTGTGGCGATGTGATTCAAAAATCGCCGCGATCATCTCCACGGTCCAGCGGCCTTCCGATGCGCTGCACTCAGGCTGACGATCCTGCTCAATCGCCGCAATGAGATCGCGACACACCTCGACATTGCCGGCCAGCCGCGAATCGCCCTTGAATGGTTCCGGCTTGTCGATTCCCGCGCTCGTCACCGGTAGCCATTTCTTCCCGCTCCGACCCGGCGACCACGATGGGTCCGGCAGATAAAACACCTCGGTCATGTAGCCGGTCAAAATTTCCAGCACGCCTTTTGACCCGAATATCTGCAAGCCGAATCGCCAGGGTCTTCCGGTTCCTGTTCCGCGAACGGAATCGAACGATGCGGTCACGCCGTTATCCAGACCGTAGCGCGCGTGAATCGCGTCTGCCGCCAGCGGACCGATGCCCTCGTTCCCCGGCTTCACGTCAGCCTTCGTGACGCGTCGGCCGTCCTGCAACGCTTCGGCAAAACACCAGTTCGGTTCGCCAGCGAGATGGTAGATCAAATTCATGATATGGCTGCCCAGCACCCAGGTATCTTCGCCGCCACCGCGACGGCTGTCCTCTTTACCGCGACCGCGCAATTCCAACAATTTGCCAATGGCGCCATCCTCAATGAGCTTCCGCACCATCGCCAACCGGGGGCAATAACGTGTCTGATGCGCCAGCGCGAGTTTAACACGGTTCTTCTCGCCCGCGGCAACCATCGCATCCGCTTCCGTCAACGTCGGGCACATGGGTTTTTCCATGAACGCATGTATGCCCCGTTTCGCGCACTCAAGGAACATGTCGTGATGCTGATCGAGATGACGCGGCCCGATGACGGCGATGTCCGGCTTCTTCGCCTCAAGCATTTCGCGATAGTCGGCAAAGGCCTTCGGCGCTCGCGTGCGTTTCTGCGCATTGGCCCGACCTCCGTCATGCGGATCGGCCACGGCGACGATTTCCGTTTCCGGCATGGAGAGCCAACAGGTGTCGAGACCGTGACCGTAGTCTCCTCTGCCGGTGTGACCGATGACAGCGATGCGATATTTTTTGGCGGGCATAGTGCTACTGCAGATTCGGGACGAACGTAACAGTTTGGTTGGACATTTCCAGCCCTCCGTTTCAACATCCCGATGATCCAGAAAGGCATACCATCATGAACCGTCGTCAATTCGTCCAAAATTTATCTTCCGCCGCCCTCCTCACCGCTGCGCCCGGCACGCTGCCACTGATTGCCCGCGCTGCGCCCAGCAATCGTCTGCGCGCCGGAATGATTGGCGCCTCTGGCCGAGCCGGCTCGTTGAACAAGTATTTTGCGGCCAATCCCGAGGTTGAAATCGCCGTGATTGCCGAAATCGATCCGGGTCGCCTCCCCGGCACACTTGAGGCCGTCACGCGTTTGCAGGGAAAAAAACCGAAGACCGTGACGGATTACCGCCACATCATCGACGATTCCGAACTCGATGTCATTGTTGTGGGGACGCCCGATCACTGGCACGCCATTCCAACCATCCAGGCCTGCATGACCGGCAAGGACGTGTACGTGGAGAAGCCCGACGCTCACAACATCGTCGAGGGACAGCGGATGATTGCGGCGGCGAAGAAGTTCAAGCGGGTCATTCAAGTGGGTTCCCAGCACCGCACGACCCAACGAATGATTAGCGCGCAGAATTACATTCGCGAAGGGCATCTCGGCAAATGCCTGTTCGCCAAGGGCTACGAGAATGCGCCGCAGGGCTCCATCGGCCGACCGGCTGACGGCCAACCGCCGAAAGGAGTGGATTACGATTTGTGGCTCGGACCGGCCCCCAAACGGCCATTCAATCGCAATCGGTTTCATGGACGGTGGCGTTGGTTTTTCGACTATGGCACCGGCGATCTGGGCAACGATGGCATTCACCGCCTGGACTTCGCCATCGCGCTGATGAACGCCGCGCTCGAATCCGAAGGCAAACCGCCATTGGGTCTGCCCCGCAAGATCTCGGCCATGGGTGGCAAGTGGTACTTCGACGACGCCCAGGAATGGCCCGACACGATGCAGGTCGCCTACGAATTCGACGTCGCGCCTCCGCGGCTGATCACTTACGAGATGCGCGTCTGGACACCGTATCGGATGGAAGGCGAACCGGAAGGCGCGGTCCTTTACGGCGACAAAGGTTATCTGGTCATGGGCAATCGCGGCTGGCGGGCCTACGCGAAGGACAATAAATTGGTAAAGGAAATGCCAGGCGACAGCGACGCCGCGCCGCATGTGCAGAATTTCATCGACTGTGTGAAATCACGCAAACGTCCCGCCTGCGATCTGGAAACCGTCGGTCATCCCGCTTCTGTCCTCTGCCACGCTGGCAATATCTCATGGCGGGTCGGCCGCACGTTAACGATGGATCCGAAGACGGAGACGTTCATTGGCGACAAAGAAGCCAACGCATTGCGTGGTCGCCCGGAATGGCGCAAGCCGTACGTGCTACCGGAGGTTTAATCAGGCAACCAATCATTTTGAGATGAGCCGTAGGGCCTTGACGCTGCGTTCGGAAACCGAAACAGTGCGCGCTATATCGCCATGAATAAACTCCGCTCAATTCTGTTCTTTGCCGGGACTGTTCTGTTTCTCGCTGCATCCGGCAATATCCAAGCCGCGAAGAAGCCGAATCTCATCTATGTTTTGGCAGATGACCTCGGCTATGGCGACTTGGGTTGCTATGGGCAGAAGACTCTGACGACGCCGAACCTTGATCGCATGGCTGCCGAAGGCATGCGCTTCACCCGACATTACGCCGGCTCAACCGTCTGTGCACCGTCTCGCTGTGTTTTGATGACGGGACTGCATACCGGGCACGGGCGCATTCGCGGAAACGGACCCGGGCAATTGAAGCCGACCGATACAACTTTCGCCCGGGTATTGCAGCAAAACGGCTACGCCACCGGCTGCTTCGGGAAGTGGGGCGTGGGGAATCCGCCACCACTCAATGATCCCGCCGTCCATGGCTTTGACGAGTTTTACGGTTATGTGAACATGTATCATGCCCACAATTACTATCCGGAATTCATGGTTCACAACGGGAAGAAGGTCCCCCTGCGCAACAAGCTTTATCCGGACTGGAAACAATCGCGTTTCGGACCCCGGGAAGGCGCGGGCGTCGCCGAGTTGGCGGTGGACTACGCGCCGAAACTGATTGGGGATGCCGCGTTGAATTTCATTCGCCAGAATCACGAGAAACCTTTCTTCGTTTATTACGCGCTCAATATTCCACACGCGAACAACGAAGGCGGAGGCGAGAATCGGATTGATAAGAATGGCATGCGCGTCCCGGATTGGGGCGAATTCAAAGGCAAAGATTGGCCGGCACCGGAAAAGGGATTTGCCCAAATGATCCATTACATCGATCGCGACATCGGCAATATTCTCAAGCTACTGAAAGAACTTGGAATTGATGACAACACGCTGGTGATGTTTTCAAGTGACAATGGTCCACACCAGGAGGGCGGACACAAAATGCCGTTCTTCGATTCCAACGGACCGCTCACGGGCATGAAGCGCGATTTGACTGAGGGCGGCATCCGCGTGCCATTCCTCGCCCGTTGGCCCGGCAAAGTGCCTGCTGGGAAAACCAGCGGGCACATCTCCGGATTTCAAGACGTGTTCCCGACGCTGTGCGAACTGGGCGGCGTGAAGAAACATCCGAAGACCGACGGCATTTCGATGGCACCCACGCTCCTTGGCGAAGGGAAGCAAGAAAAACATCCACACCTCTATTGGGAGTTCTACGAGCGCGGCGGCCGAGTCGCGGTGGCGAAGGACAACTGGAAAGCCATCCGGCAGAATGTGATGAAGAATCCCAACGCGCCAATTGAGTTGTATGACTTGTCCAAGGACATCGGGGAAGAGAATGATATTGCCAGAGCGCATCCCGAGTTGGTCAAGGAGATGGCCCGCATCATGAAAGCGGAGCATGTGGACGAACAGTAGTCGGCGATCACCGACCGGTTGCCATTGACCAATCAAACGAGTCGATTCGGGCAAGGCATCGCAAGAGGCAAGCCTCGATCTCAAACCCCGCAGCCCAAAAAGGGCCGCATCGAATCTCACTGACTCCAATTTGACTTTGCCACGAGTCCGAAATCAGGTCAGATTATTCGACTGACCCATGAAGTGTTACCGAATCATGCTCGTGCGCGAGTCTTCGACGCGACTAGTCTCGTTGCTGGCATTGGTGTTGGCGCTGGCAATGGCGGCGATTGGCGCGGAATACGATCCCGCCAAGGCGACTAATCACTGGGCGTTCCAGCCCGTCAAACGCCCGGTGCTCCCGCAAGTGTCTCAATCCGATTGGGTCAAGAATCCTATCGACCGATTCATTCTCCACCGGCTGGACGCCGCGGGATTGAAACCTTCCGGGGAAGCAGATCGCTACACCTTGATTCGTCGTGTCTATCTCGATTTGATTGGTCTGCCGCCGTCCGTCGAGGAGGTTGATGCGTATGTAGCGGATAAGCATTCGGACGCGTTTCAAAACGTGGTCCGGCGTCTGCTGGCCAATCAGCACTATGGAGAAAAGTGGGGGCGTCATTGGCTTGACCAGGGGCGCTACGCGGACTCCAACGGCTACACGATCGACAGTCCCCGCGTGATGTGGCCGTATCGGGACTGGGTGATTAACGCCCTCAATCGTGACCTTCCATTTGACCAATTCACCATCGAGCAGATTGCCGGAGATTTATTGCCCGGGCCGACACAAGAGCAATTGATTGCGACGGGCTTTCATCGCAACACGCTGATCAATCAGGAAGGCGGAACGGATGCCGAACAGTTTCGCGTTGAATCAGTCGTCGATCGTGTCAACACGACTGGCACCGTATGGCTGGGTTTGACCATCGGTTGCGCCCAATGCCACACCCACAAATTCGATCCCATTACGATTGAAGAGTACTATCAATTCTACGCCTTTTTCAATTCCACGGAGGACAAGAACAACACCGGCCCCACGGTGCGACTACAGGATGCCGGTTACGCGACCAAGTCCCGTGCGCTGGCGAAAGAATTGACGAATGCCAGGGCCGCGCTGGTTAAATACGATCAGTCTCCTTCCATGTCGCAAGCCGAATGGGAAAAGGAGTTGGCGGCAATCGAAGTGAACAGGGACCCGTGGAAACGACTGGAGCCAGTCAGTTATTCCACCCGCGGCAAAGCGGATATTCGGAAACTCGATGACCAGTCTTTGCTCGTCGGGCCGAAACATCCGGATAACGACGTCTATTCAGTGGCGACCAAACCAAACGTAAAAAAGATAACCGCCATTCGCCTTGATGCCCTTCCCGACAAATCGCTGCCGAAAAACGGACCGGGTCTGGCCGGCAATGGCAATTTCGTGATGACTGGATTTGAAGCCGCAATCGGCGGAAAGAAAATTAAATTTCACCGCGCCGCCGCCGACCACGAACAACCGAAGTTTCCCATCGAAAACGTGCTGGATGACAAGAAGGACACCGGTTGGGCGATCAATATCGGTGGCGCTTCGAAGAAGAAGATGAACGAGCATCACTGGGCAATCTTTTATCCCGAAACACCCATCGCAGTGAAGGATCAGACGCTTGAGTTTACCATCTCCAATGAGAGCGTCCGCAATCGACGCTACATGCTCGGACGGTTCGCGCTATCCCTTACCGAAGTGCCCGAAGGATTGCTGACACTAAATGACACGACAGCGCTGCTCGCAGCCGTCCGAGTTGAGCCCGCCAAGCGCACGAAAAAGCAGATCTCCCTGTTACAGACCGAATTTCAAAATCAGGATCCGGCCCGAAAGAAGCTGGCAATCGCCGTTCAGCGCCTGCAAACCGAAAAAGACAAACTCGATAAATCCGGCACCAGCACGATGGTGATGAAGGAAATGGCGACACCCCGCGAGTCAATGATTCACCTTCGTGGCGATTTCCTGCACAAGGGCGAGAAAGTGCAGGCCGGAGTTCCTGCGATATTACCGCCGATGGCCACGGGTACAAATCGTAATCGACTCGCCCTCGCCAAATGGCTCATCGACCCAGCCAATCCCTTAACCGCGCGAGTGACAGTCAATCGCGTTTGGATGCGTTATTTCGGCACGGGATTGGTCGGGACTGACAACGATTTTGGCACCCAGGGAACTCCGCCGACGCACCCGGAACTGCTGGATTGGCTGGCGAGCGAATTCATTCGCCAGGGCTGGTCGATGAAGAAGCTTCATGAACTCATCGTGACCTCCGCAACTTATCGGCAGACGTCGCATCGACGACCGGAGCAGCACCGCAAGGATCCGGTGAACAAATTGCTGGCCCGGCAGAATCGCCTGCGGGTGGAAGCGGAACTGGTGCGCGATCTTGCGTTGGCGGTTTCCGGAAAACTCAGTCCGCAAATCGGTGGGCCAAGTGTCCATCCACCACAGCCCGATGGAGTTTACAATTTTACGCAGAACAAGAAAAAGTGGGACGTCATCGAAGGGCCGCAGCGGTATCGCCGGACCCTGTACACGTTTTTCTATCGCAGCGCGCCGTATCCGATGCTGACGACATTCGACGTGCCGGACCTGAGTTCCACCTGCACCTCGCGCCCTCGTTCGAACACGCCGTTGCAGTCGCTGACGATGTCAAACGACGAGGGATTGTTCGAAACGGCACAGGCGGTCGCGGGCAATGAACTGGCCCATACGGACGGCACGGACGAGCAACGCATGACCCGCCTTTTTCGCCGTTGCCTGGCGCGACCACCTTCGTCGTGGGAATTGTCACGATTGGGCGATTACCTGAACGGTCAACGCAAGCAGTACGTCGCCAATGTCAGCGCGGCGAGAAAGCTCGTTCCCAAAGACAAGCCGAAGAGAGCGACGGATGCCGAAGCGGCATCGTGGGTAATGGTCGCCCGCGCGGTGATGAATCTGGATGAATTTATTACTCGCGAATGAATGACGAACAAAAATTTCGAGCCGGCCGGCAGTTGTTGAATTCACGCCGCGAGTTTCTGCATCACGCTGGTGTCGGCATCGGTGCGGTGGCCCTGAATTCACTGGCGAACGCCAATCCCTCGGCCGCGACCAATCCGATGCTTCCTCGCGCTTCGCACTTGGCCCCGAGGGCGAAGAACGTGATTTACATTTTCCAGGCGGGTGGACCGAGCCAGCTTGAGCTGTTCGATTTCAAGCCTGAACTCATCCGGCTTCATGGCAAGCCCACGCCGGACAGTTTCCTGAAAGGCAAACGTTTTTCATTCCTGAAAGGCATCCCGCCGCTGCTCGGTTCCGAGCGAGAGTTCAAGCAATACGGACAATCCGGAGCAACGTTGAGCGAATTGCTTCCCTGGCATCGGGAAATCGTTGACGACATTTGCTTCGTAAAAGGCATCAAGACCGACGTGTTTAATCACGGACCGGCCAAGTTGTTTTTCAATACCGGCTCGCCCCAACCCGGCCGGCCGAGCATGGGTGCCTGGGTGACTTATGGAATCGGCAGCGAGTGTACCGACTTGCCGGGGTTTGTGGTGCTGCAATCCGGCCCGCGCGGACCGCGAGCAGGTTCCACATTGTGGAGCAGTGGTTTCCTGCCGACGACTTATCAGGGCGTGCCGTTTCGGGGCACGGGAGATCCGATTCTGTTCCTCGCGAGTCCCGACGGCATCAATCGACAACGGCAACGAGAATTCACGGATGTCGTCAGCGATCTGAACCAGCAGCGATTCGACCTGGTTGGCGACTCCGAAATCCAGACGCGGATTGCTTCCTACGAAATGGCGTATCGCATGCAAACCAGCGCGCCGGAGTTGATGGATATTTCCAAAGAACCGAAACACGTACTCGACCAGTATGGCGCGATGCCCGGTAAGGCGTCCTTTGCGAACAACTGCCTGCTTGCGCGGCGATTGGTGGAACGAGGTGTGCGCTTCGTGCAGTTGTACCACACGGACTGGGATCACCACGGCGGACCCGGTCAGACGTTGGGTAAAGATATCGAACGAGTTTGCGACCAGACTGACCAGGCCTCTGCCGCGCTCATCAAAGACCTGAAACAGAACGGTCTGCTCGACGACACGCTCGTGATCTGGGGTGGCGAATTCGGCCGCACGCCGATGGGTGAAACTCGCGAGAACAAGATCGGCGGACGAGACCATCACATCGACGCCTTCACCCTCTGGATGGCCGGCGGCGGCATCAAGCCGGGAACGATCTATGGCAGCACCGACGAACTGGGGCTCGTCGGGGCCGAGAACAAGTCACACGTTCACGACATCCAGGCAACCATCCTCCATTTGCTCGGCCTCGACCACGAGAAGCTCACGTACAGGTTTCAGGGAAGAGACTTCCGCCTCACCGACGTGCATGGGCACGTGATCGACGGAATAATAGTGTGATGGTCTAGGAAAAAAGTGGTGGTAGCAAATTACGAAATGGAGTCTAGGCATTGGACCGAAGACAATTCATCCTGACGTTTTCTTGTATGGCTGTTGCGTCCGTGCTGTACCTGATTGCCTCGGCCGTTCATGTCTCCCGTTGGATTGTGGGACATGACAGAATTTTTTATCGAATGCAGGACGAAGTTTCGACCCATGAACTCTTCTTCGTGGAGCTAATGAATGATTACGGGCCACCGCTTTTCGCGATAACCGCAGCCTGCGGAATTGCATTCATCATCATGCAATACAAATTTCTTCACCGCCTTTGGGACCGGACGGATCATATCGATACAAAAAGCGCAGAACTACCTCCGAACAATACAAAGTAGTATCAGTGATTTTTGGAAACCAACTCCGCGACGGCTCTGATAGAGTCGGATGAAGCACCGATGGGACACGGATTGAGCAGTCCGTCGGGTCGGTTTCCGTCAATGACGGGCATTCATTGAAAAGGAAGCACGGTTCCGGATTTCGTTCATTCAAAAACCGGCGGAACAAGGGGCACAAAGAAAAGGGGATCCATACCGGTCGGCGCAGATTCTGGAGTTCACACCAACGTTGAATTGGGCAAATTGTAGCAGACTGGTTTCGGATTCCGGTTTTGTGCCTCTTGGTGTTTTTTGTGGCTCATTCAATCGCCGGTTCAACGATCATGAACGAAGTCAATGCTATCAGTGTTCAATCCGTGTTTCATCCGTGGCTCACCTATGCATTCCTTGCAATTTGACATAATCACGGGTTCTACAAATATTTCTTTCATGATTTACCCTTCCACGCTGACTTCGAAAAACCAGACAACGCTACCCAGGAAAGTAGTCGCGTTGCTCGGAGCCCGCCCTTCGTCGATTCTGAATTACGAGGTCATGGAGGATGGCGGCGTCCGGCTCACGGCCAAATCGGCGACGTTTGCCGACCACTTGGATGGTTTTCCAAATAAGAAACCGAAGCGGCGGGTCACCACGGAGATGATGGATCAGGCCATCCAGAATGAGGCGGCGAAATACCACCACAAATCCCGATCATGACCGGTCTCAATACTTATGTTCTCGTTCGCATTTAACATTGGATTTCAATAAGCATTCGAAACATAGTAATCCATCGGTGTCCAAGTGAGAGTTTCATAAAGTGGCGTAGGAAGCCATCAGAAT
>CALBIE010000190.1 GCA_937893495.1 uncultured Verrucomicrobiales bacterium
GGGATTGCAATACGTTAATTTGGTTCTTTGGTTCAATTCAGCAAGGTGCGAAGCGCATCCGCCTGTCCTGAATATGCTTGTTTTCTCTCAAATGAACCGGATGATCTACGCCGGATACGCCATTTGAGGAAATGAAACGTCTGCGTTCAATTGGGGAGTCACGACTGTTGGAGCGACTCAAGACCGCGCCGGCGCATGACAACGCCGCCCGCGATGCATTGGTGGCCAATGTGGAACTGGTGGCGCAGCGCGCGGAGTGGATCAGTGGCCAGGTGATTCGCCGCCTGCCCCAATACACCCTGCACGACGGCACCCATCTTCTCAACGTCCTCTCCATCATGGAGGCGCTCCTGTCGGCAGCGACGGTCGAGAAGCTGACGCCGCTGGAATGCGCGCTCTGCATTCTCGCGGCATTCACCCACGATCTCGGAATGGTCTGGACGGATGAGGATGTCGCCCGGTATCTGGATGCTCCCGGTTCGGCGGAGAATCAGGAATGGCTTCGACATCGCGATGGCTACCAGGAGGAACTCCGGCAGATCGAGCGGTGGAAACAGCGCGAGTCTGCCGCCCGCGACGCGAATGATACTACGGAGGAAGTTCAGGCCCGTAGCAGGGTGAATTATCTGGAAGGGCATCTGCTGGCGGAGTTCATCCGGAAGAAACACACCGGCGACACTGGTCCGATCCTGCACTGGTTCAAGCGGTTGGAAGACGACGCGGGAAATGCCTCGCTCTTTCGTTACGGCAGTTTTGATTTCAAACGCCTGCTGGCCCAGTTGGCAATCAGCCACGGACAGTCGATCGGCTGGTTGCGGGAGGCACTCGTGGGCAGCGACCAGCCCGACCGATTCCACCGACTCGCCGGGGGCGAGTCCGTGAACTTTGCCTTCCCTGGATTGCTCCTGCGTCTGGCGGACATCATGGATTTCGACATCTCGCGGGCGCCGACCATTCTGTTCCGTCATTTTGGCATCGAGAACGCGGTGAGCATCCTAGAATGGGAAAAACACATGGCCATTAGCGGCTGGGCGTTGAACCAGCAGCGGTTGCTGTACGAGGCCGGTGAGTGCCGACACCCGATCTATGAGAAGGCCATTCGCTCGTTCACCCGCTGGATCGAGGAGGAGATCAAATCCGTGCGGGAGGAACTGATGTGGCAGAACCGCGCAATCGGGCAGCCGGAGTCGCACTATCAGTTGAACCTCCCCGAACTCGTTCAAACGCGGGTGACCGCCGCCAACGACGCGGATGGCCGGCCGGTTTACCAATACCGCGAGCTCCAGTTTCAGCTCGACCAGCATGAGATTCAAAACCTGCTCATGGGCGAGTCACTCTACGAGGACCCGACGCTGTGCCTGCGTGAACTGCTGCAAAACTCCCTGGATGCCCTGCAATTGCGCGACATCCGCAACCAGGTGCTGGCCAAGGACCCCGAAGCGCGGCTGGACTGGAGCGACCCACTGCCGGCCGGCGAACACTATCACGTGGAGGTCACATGGGGGCGCGATGAGGCGACCGATCGGGAATACATCCGCGTGTCGGACAACGGCAGCGGGATGACCCGCGACCAGTTGGAGCGCTACTTCACGAATCTGGGCAAGAGCTTCTACCGTTCGCCGGAATACGAACGGGAACGCCAGATCTTCCGCGAGCACGGCCATGTGGTTTCACCCATCTCCATATTCGGCATTGGTTTTCTCTCCTGTTTCATGCTGGCGGAGGAGGTGTGCGTGCGCACCCGGCCTGGCTGGGCGAATAATGCAGACCGGGCCGCTTACGACCTGCGAATCTCCGGGCCGGGCAGTTTGTTTTGGCTGAGAGACGGGACCCTCATGACACAGGGAACGGAGGTGACAATTTTCCTCAAGCCTCGGTTCCGTCTGGATTTAGACACGGAACGGTCGCTGACCTGGCTGAAGGCCAAGAACAATTACAGTGGTACAGATTGGACAATAATTTCTAATATCAAAAAGGCTACCGACGAAGGCCGGATCGATCCGTTGTTAATTGTCGGCATTGCGGTCGTCTGGCCGTTGTATCCGGTGCGACTGAGCGGCGATGTTCACGACCCCGCATTTACCGTCATCGATGATCGTTTTCATTTCGAACGGCTGGCACCCATTGATTCGGAACAACTAGTCGAAGAAGCCGTTAAATGGAATTTTCCCACTGAAACAGTCGGGCAGGTTCGCTGGGGATTCATGGATTGGGTGGACGATTCTGACCCGGAGGCGACGGGCACCCGGATTCGCATCGCCCATCCCGCGAATGAGCAAGACACCTGTGCAACCCTGCCGGTCGAAACGGATGACAGCAGTTCGCCACTTCCTATTTACGTTCTTGCGTCGTTGGTTGAGCCGCAGGTGGCCGGAATACGAAACCGCGTCCTCGTCGAAGGTGTTTCGGTTGGCGACATGACTGTTCTGCAGGACTTGATGCTGGTGGCCGGCCACCTGGGTACGCGATGCTGGATCGACCTTCGCGGTGCGGCCGCCCCGAGACTCACCGCGGATCGCAGAAAGGCGTTGTCACGGGAAGATGTGGATGGCTGGCCGGCAGCGGTAAGCGGCGTGTTCGGTCGCTATGCAGCTTGGTTGCAACAGGAAATCGATCAGAACGGATTGGCGTTGAGCCGTCCGCTCCTGACGTTGGTTTCCATCGGTCGGAAAATTCGACCCAGACCTCGCAAGGCGTCGGCTGAATTTCAGACGGCTATCGACGCGAGGCATTTCAATTCCAACTTTTTGGTCTGGTCTTCAAATTCACTTCGGCGAGATCTTACCCGTAACCTCGACCGTGCTCGCGATCTCGACCTTGCCAGCACTCGGGCCCAAGATCTCCGCCTCGGCGGAGCCCGAGATCTCGGCCTCGACGCCTGTGTCCTCCTTGCCCGCGCTCTCAATCAAGACCTCAACCGAGACCTCAACCGAGACCTTGCCGACGCCCTCAACCAAGACCGCGACAGCGTTCTCGACCCCGGCCCCGACCCCAATCTCGACATAACCCTTGCCCGCGACTTCGCCCGCGACCTCAATGAGTATTGGGCGATTGCTTGGGGCGCAACCCTATCCAACCACGTTCTAGCCGAAGGGTTTGCCGCTGATCTGGCGAACAGTCTGCCGGCACTCGGTGTGCACGGCCTCACCGGACGCCCCGGTCTTGGGAAGCTGATTGCTCCCGGAAGCATCGAATGGAATGCGGATGCCAACGCATCCGTTCAATCGTATCCGGATTACAATATTTCGGGTCTCGATGACTGGGGCTATGATCTTGTGTTTCCCTTCACGAATCTACCCACTGCAGATTTGCGGCGGAAATGTCCCGGTTGGATTGAGCACCGGGGCTATCGGGCTTTGGGCGTGCTTCCGTTCCTATTACTCGGACAAAAAGAATTCTTCGGGAAACACAGCACCGCGTCGAAACGGTTGTTCCGGCGGAAGCAGATATTCGCGCTGCTCCCGGAATTGCGCTTATGGTCCAAGCCGTTCCCAGAGTGGACCGACGAAGACTGGCAGACCTGCGGTCTCTCCGCCCTTTGGGACATAGAATCCGGCGAGGTTTACTGGGCCGAAGGCGCGCAGAATGCCGCGGAGATGAAGAAAGTGGGACTACCCATCAAACAATTCCTCGAGAAACTCGCGAAGAAGAAGCCCAAAAAGCAGAAGCGAACCAAAAAAAGGAGATGACCCATGGCTACTGAAAACAAGGACGATCTCACCCCGGATGATTTTCCCACCTTGAACTGGGAACAGGGCAAGTACTGGCAGCCGCTTCAGGAGTTGCTCAAACACGCTGAGGAAAAGGCGCAGGCCGCCATCACCTGGTACTTCACCCGCAAATGGTGGCGGCGCTTCTTCTGTCGTTTGTTCCGCCTGGGTGCCATCCTCCTCATGGCGTTCGCCGGACTGCTTCCCATTCTCAATCAAATTGATAATATCGGATCGGGGCACATCAAAGACCTGTTCGAGCTGCATCCCATGTGGGCAACGGTGGCCGTGGCCCTCGCCGGCACCTTCATGCTGATTGACCGCTTCTACGGTTTCACCACCGGTTTTGTCCGGTACGTCCTCACCGCGCAACAACTTACGATGGCACTCGAAAGCTTCCGGCTGGAAGTGGAACGTCGGCGGCTGGAATGGGCCAGCCCGGAGCCGACCAAGGATGAGGCGTTGGCACTGCTCGCGCTCATCCAGCAGTTCGTCCGTCAGGTCAGCCAGACGGTGATCGATGAAACCAAGACGTGGGCCGCGGAATTCGCGGAAGTGTTGAAGCAGATCGACGAACAGATGCGATTGGCGGAAAAAGCCAGCCGCAAGGGTGCCGTGCAATTGACGGTCACCAATGGCGAGCTATGCGAGGCAGGATGGACGGTGACTTGCGGCGAGTATCTGAAACAGGAGGGGCGGGGCAAAACCGCGGCACTCCAGATTCCCTCCGGCCTGCACAACCTCAAGGTGGCGGGGAAAATCAAAGGCAAGCCCGTCACCGCCGAACAGGTCGCAGCCGTCGAGGGTGACAAAATTACCCAGGTAAACGTTACGTTGAGTTGAGACGCCCGGGATGGGGTGCCCCCGTTAACAGTCGCGGAGTGGATTCGGCGGCCTGCAATGGCAATGGGATCGCAAAGGTCGACACTTTTCCGGGTTTTGTTGCGACGAAGCGTCGCTCCTCGATGTGATGGGCGTTTTCATTCAGCAAGTCGGCCGTATGCACGACAAACTGTCGTTTAACAGCCTGTCAAAAGTGTTGCAGCCGACAAATGCAGGCTCTGAACACGTTTGCTTGTATCCAGTGAGCGGTAAAAGGGTGACCCGTCCTCTAAAACAATTAAGCTCAGGCACCG
>CALBIE010000191.1 GCA_937893495.1 uncultured Verrucomicrobiales bacterium
CGGACGGGAGTGCCGTTGGGGAGATCCAATGACAACGCCGCGATGTTGCGGGTCGTGATATTTACCCCCCGGCCCGTTCGTTCGGCGTCAATCCGGGCCTCTTTCCAATGCTCCTTCAACCTGTCGATCGTCACCCAATGCGCCTTGTTCCATTTCAGCGTGTGCGTCACCAGCGTCACTTTTGCCGGTTGATGTTTGATCCCCCTGTTCGTGGCTTCATCAACGAGCTTTGCGACTATTACTTTTGCGCCCGGTTCATATCGGTGACCGGTCTTTGGCCCGATGATGTGAGTCATTTTTACCCCGTCTCTTTCCAGAGCGGCTTCCATCAAATCAGCGGCGGCCTTCTGCGCGTCGTCCTCGCCGCTGTAAGCGACCAAAGTCGAGTTGATGAGATTGATCGGGCATGCCAACGGATCATACATGGTCCAGAGTCTTTGCTCATACCACGGAATCGTATCGAGCTTGTCGGTGAGCTTCTGGTAGTTCTTCACATCGACGAAACCCGCCCCCGGATTGACTGAGGCAAACGCATCTGGATGATGTGCGCCGAGATGCCACGCGCCTGCGCCGCCCATGGAAAACCCGCGCATCGCGATGCGTTCGCGGTCAATCGGATAGCACGTGGCGGCATGTTCGAGCGCCTCGAACACATCGATCTCGCCGGCAAACTTAAAGGCGTTCATGAACCGGCCGTAAGGTTCGAGCACGAATGCGCTGTCGGGTTTGAACTGGCTTCGCCCCTTCAATTGTCCGTCAAGGAAGGCGATTTCGTTCAACGTATCGCCGCGCCCATGCAGCCAGAAATCCAGCCGCATTGGCTTGCCGCCGGGACGGTAGGAATCGGGCACGAGGATTCCATACGGTTGCACCGAGCCATCGATTTTCGAAATATACCCGCGGACCACTGGCCCGGTAGCCGTGTTCCATGGTGCCTGATCGGCGGCCAGTTGCCGGGCGCGCGTCAGTCCGAGCTCGAGCAATGTCCGGGCGGATTTGAATTGATTCGCACTGGTAAAGATGTCGTCCGCAAGAACATATCGGACAGCGTTGTGAAAAATCTGCACATCCGGCAGCAAGCGCAATAATTCGGGGCGCTTCGCCAGAGAATTGCGCAGTCTGGCTATCTCTTTTCCCAACGACGCGACGCCGGCCGACAGCTCCGCCTTGACCGCGCTCGGCACGACAACCCCGGGCGCAGGATTAAGCCGCTTGGGGTTGGGTTGAAACTTTGGCGTCGGACGCTTTTTTTTCGGAGCGGCGGCAGACAGCGACGATGAAATAACGAAGAGACAAATCAGGTAAGCAATACGGTTCATGGATGTTCGATTAATTCGGTTGGAAGCATGTCGATTTGATTGCAAAATGCCACGTCGAAATTTGATTCGTGAAAAACGGAATTGGTGACTGCTCGGGGCCGACTCTCGCTCAATCGACAGCGGTTACCCCAAACGCTTCCATTTCTCCCTTTCCTTTGACTTGAAATCTCCCGGCTGATTGCCCCTGACAATGTTCACTGACATCTTGCCAGGCTCGTTCGCTGAGCATAACTCCGGATTCTCCGGCCAGTCCAGCTACGCGAGCGGCGGTATTCACGGTGTCTCCCCAAACGTCAAAATTGTATTTCTTTGCGCCGACGACGCCGGCAATCACCGGCCCGATATGGATTCCCACATGGACCCTCCATCCACAGGGCAATTCCATGGCGGCGCGTTCCATCGCCAATCCGGCGCGAACGCAGCTCAAAACGGGATTTTCAACCGGTTCCAGCAATCCGGCCGTGGCCATGAATGCGTCACCGATGGTTTTGATTTTCTCCAATCCATTTTCCTCTGAGATTTGTTCGCAGCGACCGACCAGTGCCTGAAGGTTTTGCAGCACTTCTTCCGGTTCGTGCTTGTCGCAGTAGCTCGTGAATCCAGTCACATCACTGAAGAGCACGGCAACATTGGTGTGATGCCGCGGTTTTACATGGTTGTGTTCCTTTAATTCGGCGGCAATTGATCTTGGAAGAATCACCTGCAATAATTCATCCGCCCTTCGCCTCTGTTCGTCAATCAGGGCGAGGTGTTCCATTTCGCGATCGCGCAGACGTTTCTTTTCCAGGCAGGCCCCAATCCGGGCGCGCAGCAATACCGGGTCGAATGGTTTCGTGAGATAATCCTCCGCGCCGGCTTCGATGCATCTGACCAGGCTGGCGAGATCGTCGAGGGCGGAGATCATGATCACGGGAATATGTCGCAGCCTGGCATCGGTCTTGACGGTAACCAGAACCTGATAGCCATCGATTCCGGGCATCATGATATCGAGCAGCACGACATCAAAGGGATGTCGTTCGAGCAATTCGAGCGCGCGGCTGCCATTTTCCGCCACGGCAACCGTACATCCCTGACGACTCAATCGACGAGTCAGCAGGGCGCGATTCGATTCATTGTCATCAACGACGAGTATTGCGGCACCGCCAGTTGCAACAGATGTGTCAGACTCCAGGGTCACTTCAGAGACAGTCGATTTGCTCGGGTGATGCAAAAACACAGTCTCCCCCGTAATCCGGTGCCCGTTTGAATTATCGCCCTCAACACAAGAATCCGCATCCTCTGCGCGAAACATATCGGCCAGCAGCACGGGTGTCCGCTCAACCAGACGTTCCGCGGATGAACGAATTCGCTCGGCATCCTCGCTGAACGAGCTGTCGGGAATCGCCCGGCATACCGGCAGTATAGATTCAGCGAGACGGGCTACGTTTTCGGAGAAGGCGCAAATATCGGTTTCAAGTTCAGCGACTGATTCGGGGCGTTCCTGGAGTCGTTCGAGAGTCAAAGCAAGGTTTAGTTGATTGAGCATCGCCGTGGCCGCCTCGCGGATTTCCGTCAAAACCGGCGTCAACCGGCTCTGCCCCTGCTCCTCCGCTTCTTCGATCAGGATCTCCGCGAACCCCATAATTTCGCCCAGTGGATTCCGCAAGTCGTGGCGCGTAATACTGACGCGGCGTGGTATGGGTTTGCCGTCCATCGAAGAATCAGGTTAGTCCCGGATTATTGACCGGCTCTGTAGATGCACCGCCGCCGGCTGTCAGTGCGTCAATCTTGTCCAACAATGCCTTGAAATCGATTGGTTTCGTTTCGTAGTCGTCACATCCAGCGGCCATTGCCTTTTCGCGATCGCCGGCCATGGCGTGGGC
>CALBIE010000192.1 GCA_937893495.1 uncultured Verrucomicrobiales bacterium
AGACCAGGCAGCTACCGTGAATAGGATTCTCGTACTGGGTTTGTTTTTTGGTATGAATTTGATATTGCTAACTTTGTTGGGCAAGTACCTAAAACGAAAACGGGTCACCCATTAGGCAGGGGGATTGAATCGAGATTGTTTCTCGAATCCTGTTTGCCGATAGTTGGCCCGACGAAGCAGTGGCGGACAGGCGAACAAAAACCGATGAAAAGTGGATGCGAAGCGCGCTGGCGCTAGCCCGGAAGGGTCTCGGGAAAACCTCCCCTAATCCCATGGTTGGCGCGGTATTGGTTCGTGGGGAACAATTAATTGGCTGCGGTTGGCATCGCCGGGCCGGTAAGCCCCATGCCGAGGTAGAAGCGATTGCCGACGCCGGACGTCGGGGCAATCGCACTCGTGGGGCAACTTTGTATGTGACGTTGGAACCCTGTTGCACGCAAGGCCGAACGCCGCCCTGCACGGATGCAATTATTTCGGCGGACATCAAACGGGTTGTGGTTGCGGCGACTGATCCGAATCCAAAGCATTCCGGACGCGGGTTCGGATTACTGCGTCGGCAGGGCATTTCAGTTGAAACCGGGTGTCTGCAGGAACAAGCCGTGGAATTGAACGCGGCGTTTAATCACTGGATCGTTTCCGGCTTGCCGTTGGTCACGGTGAAAGCGGCCATGACGCTTGATGGGAAGATTGCCACAGCCACGGGTGAATCGAAGTGGATTACCGGTTCGGCCGCGCGTGTCGAGGCGATGCGTTTGAGATTGGCATCGGATGCGATTCTCGTCGGTGTCAATACGATCCAGGCGGATGATCCGTCACTGACTTGTCGAGGTTGGCGGAAAGCGGATGGGGATCGTGTGGTGAAAACCCTCCGCCGTTTCGTGTTGGATACAAAGGGCCGAATTCCGCTTGATGCCCGGATTCTGACGGACGCTTACGCAGTGAACACTACCGTCATCATCGGCAAATCGATTTCCAAGGCTCGGCTGATTCGGTTGCAAAAAAGGACGACGGTCTGGCTGGCGCCGGAATTGAACGGTCGGGTGAATCTCCGCTGGGTGCTGCGGCGCATGGGGAGAGAGGGAATTACGAGCCTGCTGGTGGAGGGCGGGGGAGAAGTGAACGCATCCTTTATCGAAAGGGGATTCGCGCAACGAGTGGCCTTTTTCTATGCCCCGAAAATTCTCGGCGGCAGCCAATCGCGGACGGCGGTCGCTGGAAAAGGATTTGCGTCGATGGCGGAGTTGGCGAAACTGCGGGACATTTGCGTTCGCGTTCGTGGCGAGGATCTGTTTCTGACCGCCCGGATTGAGAAGTGAATAAGCTGAGATGTTTACGGGGATTGTAGAAGAAACTGGCGTGGTCAAAAGCGTATTGGAAACCGCTGGCGGAATCCGTCTGGCAGTTGCCGCTCGCGTGTGTGGCAAGGGATTGAAAGTCGGGGACAGCCTCGCGGTGAATGGTTGCTGCCTGACGGCAACGGCGATTCGCCGGACCACCCGACAGGCGGTGGTTCAATTTGATTTGCTGCGCGAAACGTGGCAGCGCACCAATCTGCAGTTTGCCTCGCAAGGCTCTTTCGTGAATCTCGAGCGGGCCTTGACGCCGGCCAGTCGGTTAGGAGGTCACTTTGTGACCGGTCATATCGACGGAATGGGAAAGATCCGCCGCTGGGAAAAGTCGGGAGCCGATTACGTGCTCGATATCGAGCCGCCGAAGGAGTTGGTGCCGTTGCTGGTTCCGAAGGGAGCGATTGCCGCGGATGGAATCAGCCTGACCATCGCCGAGGTGCGGAAGAGCTGGTTCCGTATTTGGATTATTCCCCACACTCTGGCTGTGACGAACCTCAAGCAACGTCGAAACGGTGACCGAGTCAACCTCGAAGGGGATTTGATTGGAAAATATGTGGCCCGGATGGTGGGGCCATACAGACGGTGAGCAGGCCGTCTGCCAGTAGCGATTACGGTAAGGAAAATTGGTGCGCACGACAGGACTCGAACCTGCACGGGTCACCCCACTACCACCTCAAGGTAGCGCGTCTGCCAATTCCGCCACGCGCGCGCAGCGGTAATTGAACTCGATTGCACGATTGGTTCAAGCGGATTCTTCAGTTATCCGGCGTCAATTATTGGGCGGTTTCTGGATCAAAAAGCATGGATTTCGATAAATGCGGACGCTAAGTTCTGGCCATGGCGGAAAAGCAGGTGAATGAGATACCCGGCCCTTTGCGAGCGAATTACGAGAAAGGGTTGCAGGCGATTCAGCGCGATAATCTTGAATACGCGCTGGAGTTGCTGTGGACGGTGGTCGAGAAAGAACCGACGTTCTTTCAAGGGCGCCAGGCGTTGCGCAGGGCTGCGGCGACCAAGGCGGGGAAGAACAAGAGCATGTTTAAGAAGGTGATGAACTCGGCCGGGGGAAGTGCTTATTTGGCCAAGGCTCAGATTGAATTAAAGTCCAATCCCCTCGCCGCACTGAACGAAGTTGAAAAGTATCTCATGGGAGATCCGGGCAGTGTGTCGGCTCATCGAATTGCCGGGGACGCGGCGCTGGCCTGCGAATTGACCGAGACGGCGCGCTTTTCCCTGCAGATTGTCAATAAACTTGCACCGAAAGATCGTGAAGCGGCCGAGAAACTGGCGGTTTTTCACGTCGCTCAGGGAGAAGTGGAAAAGGCCGAGGCGGTTTACGATGCGCTAATCAGGCATTATCCCGGTGACCCGGCCTTGAGCATGAAGGCCAAGAACGTTTCGGCCAGCAAGACGATGACTCAGGGAGGTTACGAAAATGCCAGTCGAGAAGGCGGAACGTTCCGGGATGCATTGAAGAACAAGGACGAGGCGGACTCGCTGGAACAGGAACACCGGCTGGTCAAGGACTCGGAAACGGCGGCCCGGTTGATCGCCGAATACGAACGTCGCCTGGAGTCGGAGCCCGAAAATGTGAAACTGGTCCGCGAACTCGCCGATTTATGCGCCCTCACGGAGGACTACTACCGCTCGCTCGAGTACTACAACATGCTGGAAACGATGAGTGGCGGGATCGATTCCCTCACGGAAAAGGCGCGCGCCGACGTGACGGTCAAGCGTCTTAACCAGTACATTGAGCATGAATTGGATCCGAATGCCGAAGATTACGAGGAGCAAAAATCTGATTTAGTTCGGCAACGGGATGAGTTCATCATCGGGGATTGTCGGCAGCGCGTGGATAAGTATCCGACTGACATGAATTTGCGCTACGAATACGGAAAGCTGCTTTTCGACGCCGGCAAGATCGGGGATGCGATCAAGGAATTGCAGAAAGCGCAGGTGAATCAGCATGTGCGTTTTGCCTCGATGCTGCTGCTCGCAAAGTGCTTCAGTCACCGAAAGATGAACGACATGGCTGCCCGCAAACTCAAGGAGGCCATCGACGAGAAGCCGGAAATGGATTCCGTGAAAAAAGGGTTGGTTTATGAGTACGGAAATGTGCTCGAGGAAATGGGCCAGATGGAGGAAGCGATCGAGCAATACAAACAGATTTACGAAGTGGACATCGACTATCAGGATGTCGCAAAACGAGTGGACGACTATTACGACAGCCAGGGTTGAAGATTGTCTCCGCGACTCGGTTCGCGGTTTTCGAATCAAAAATCTCGTTGCGCGCTGACCGCCTGCTTCAGTCGTGTCAGATAGTCCGACCGGGAGATTTCTCTCGCCCCGAATCGTGCCGTCGTGTCCGTCACCATTTGCACGTCAAAAAGCCTGAAGCGCTTTTCCTGAAGGTGTTGCACGAGATGATAGAGGGCGACC
>CALBIE010000193.1 GCA_937893495.1 uncultured Verrucomicrobiales bacterium
CGAATGAGAGGTGGTCGATTTCAATGCCTTTTTCAAAGCGGGTGAATGGTTTTGCGGCAATGGGTTCCCTGACGGTCGCCTGTTCCTCCATGATCTCGACCAGTCGATCCACCCCCACGCTGGCGCGTTGGAACAGAACGTGTACTCCTGCCAGTTTCTTGATCGGGCTGAACAGCAGAACGACCCCCATCAGAAAGCCCGCCAGATCCGGCAGCGATGTGCTCGTGGAAAATATGACGACAATCAGCATGCCGAGCCCGAGCATCGAAACAATTTCCACCACCGGATTAATCAGTTCCTGGGCCTTGGACGCCTTGACATTGTGATGCACCAGTTCGCGGCACAATCCCTTGAATCGCAGCAACGAATCTTTCTCCAGGTTGTAGGCCTTGACGATACGAATGCCACTGATGGCTTCGACCATGATGCTGGACTGATCAATCGACGCTGACCAACTCGCCTTCATTGCCCGGCGGACTTTTTTGCCGAGGATGATCAGCGGGATGACACAAACGGGCAGGAAGATGACCGCAATGAGAGTCAGTTTGGTGCTGACAAGACAGAGCGCGATCAGGATGCCGAGAATGGTGAACGGTTCCTTCACGATGTCCGACAAGCCACTGGTCAGGGTCTTGTGCAATACCCCGGTGTCGGTGTTCACGCGGGTGATATGGTCGCCCATCGTCCCTTTGTGAAAATAATCCAATGACAGGGTGTAGAGTTTGGCCAGCACGTCATATCGCAGGTCGTAGGTGATGCGATGGCTGACCCAGTTCATGCAGTAACTGCTGCCGAATCCCAGAAAACTCCGCGTTCCCACAAGCACGGGCAGCAAAAGGAATCCTCCGAGAATTTGCCGCCAGTCCGCCGGGCGACCGATCTTCGGCAGCCACGGGTCGAGAATCTGGCGGGAGAAATCCGCTGCTTTGGACGCCGTTTCCCGGATGGTGGCAGTCGGGCTACCGAGATTGACTCGAGTCACGGATGCGTTTGGTGTCGCCGCCTTCTGGGCTTCGGGTGTCAGCCGTTCAAACAAGGTCTTGGATGCCCATACGAAACTGGCATTCGACAGGCCAAAGAGCATTCCCAGAAACACACCCAGCAGGAATCGGCTCCGGTACCGCATGAGGTAAGGCCAACCAAATCGCAGGGTTTTTGCAATGAATTGCATCGCGCCGACATAGTCGGGACTTTCAATGGCAGGCGACAATAAAAATCCCCCGACTGGAACGGGGAGACTGATGCTGGATTGGCTCGATTGGGGACGGCGGGAAACTCCAGTTGGTTGAGAATCCTCAATCCCGGTTCACCCAGCGATATACGTTCTTCGCGTTACCACTGAAGACTTTGGTGAGCGCAACGGATCCCTTGGTGGAGAAGTAATCATAAACAATTCCCTGAACCGTGCCCAGTGAACTGAAACGCGCGCTGACCGGCCAGTTGCTGCCGTAAATCAGCCGATCCTCGCCAAACGCCTCCCAGACAATGTCAAGCCAGGGCCGGTAGAATTCCGGGTCGCGCGGTGCGGTACCGTTAGTGCGTCCGGTGCCTTCAACCAGGCCGGATACCTTCATATGAACGTTCGGGTTTCGGGCGACCTCAAAAATGTTTTTGCGCCATTCGGGATCCACATTCCTGCCGTCAATGCGCGTGTTGGCCAGGTGATCGATGACGATGCGCAAGGCCGGTACGCGCCTGGCGAGTTGATTGACATGCGGCAGGTTGGCCGTGTTGCCGAGGCTGTCCAGTTCGAGATTGTGATCGGCAAGGAGTTTGACGTCACGGATGAATTCAGGGCTCTTGAGGTCATCCGACAACGAGCGCTGCCGATGCCGCATGCCGGCATAGAGTTTATTCTTCACCAGCGTCTTCAAAGGACCGGCGAACTCCGGTGTGCCCAGTGGAAGGTTTCCGCAGAGGCCGACGATAAACGGGTCATTCCTGGCGATGTCGAGGATCCACTGATTGTCCTCCACCCAATGACTGGCTTCCACGACCACCGTGCCGGTCACCGGCTGCTCCACCTTTTGCGCCCGATAGTCTGTCGGCATCGTTTTCTTGTAGAGGAAGGTATCGCTTGCTTCCGGCCAGGGCACCCCCTGCGGCCGCGTCGGATCATAAAAATGCGTGTGCGTGTCGATGATGGTCAGTGGCCGCCGGCCCGCCGTCTTTGTTCCGGCACAGCCGGACAAGATTGCGGAACCCGCAGTCAAACCGGACAGCCTGAGAAATGTTCTGCGTGATGTGTTCATTCGGGAGATAACGGTGAAATAATCTGATCATCCATCAGGAAAGAAAACGATAAAACGAGTTCGGAAAACTGCGGAGAGTCATCACTCCCGCTGACGGTGAGTTATGAATGGGGCTCCTTTCCTGAGTTCTTCTGCGGCTTTGATTGATCGCAGCTCCGGATAGACTGAAGATTTCGATCGAGGACTGGGAATTTAAACGAGGCACTTTCGCAATGGGAGCCCGGAGATCCAATTCGGGAAAGTTAATGGTTCGCAATTTCGCCGGACTATTTTTCGATGATTCGGTAGAAGCGGCGCGAGAAGTTCGATGTATCCGCATCCTGGAAAAAAAAGCTGCCGTTAAGCAGTGAGAGATCGGCGCCATTGGTGGATAGAGTGATCCAATTCTGGAAATCGGTGGATGCTTGAATGATGAAATTGGTTGTGAAGTCTGCGTTCAGAGCGTTGCCATCGTAATCAGTGAAGGTGACAAAAGTGAGCGTTCGCGAACCAATATTGATCGGAACAAAGGCCGCGCGCGTCGGGGCAAAGACCCGGATGAAGGCATTGCTGGAAATTGCCTGGGCCAGGATGTTGGTGACCTGGGCATGATAAATGCCCTGATTGCTCCGTTGCACA
>CALBIE010000194.1 GCA_937893495.1 uncultured Verrucomicrobiales bacterium
ACTTGAACCCCGGTTACCGCCGTGAAAGGGCGGTGTCCTAACCACTAGACGATAGGGTCGTCATGGGCCGGTGAATATAGTGACTCGCGAGTCGTTGTCACGAAAAAATAAGCTCGATTCGATTTCCTGATATTCTCCCCAACCTGCTCAGGCTCAAGGCTTTCCTTCGGCACGCACTTCTCGGATACTCAGACCGTGGCGCGCCGACATGGAAAGACCTTCCTCGATTCCCTGCAACTGGCCTTTTGGCTCGTGGGAATTCTGTTTGTGGTCAAGGCCATCGAAATGCTCACCCATACCGATCTGGCCCGATTCGGTATTGTTCCGCGTGACACACACGGCCTTGCCGGAGTGTTATTCAGCCCCCTTCTGCACGGCAACGCGACGCATCTTCTCGCGAATGCCCTCCCGCTGTTCGTTCTCCTTGCCCTGCTCTTCTGGGATCGTAAGTACAACCCAGCGCAAACCCTGGCAGCCATCTGGATTGGCAGTGGCATCGGAACGTGGCTCATCGGTCGCGGCGAATCCAACGGGCAACTGACTGTGCATGTCGGTGCCAGTTCAATCATTTACGGACTGGTCACCTACCTGATCGTGGCCGGCTTTCTTCTCAGCAGTTGGCGGGCCATGGCGATCGCGTTGCTGGTCGGCATCGTTTACGGCGGGATTTTCTACGGTGCACTTCCCCAATCTGGCCCCATCTCCTGGGAAGGACACTTGTGCGGTGCGGTGGTCGGGGCCTGGACAGCGCACAAGCAGCACGGATAGCCCGCGTTTATCAGGCGTATTCGAACCAGGTAAAAACCGGTAAAGACAATCGGGATAGATATGGCATCTTGAATCAGTCAACCAATCAGATCAGGAGTCTCTCATGACAGTGATAAAGGCCAATTGTCGCGACAAGTTTACGGCGGCGGATTTTCAATTCATCTGCGCCGCGCTCCAAAAATCCACGAATGACGAAAAGTTTCTCGAATCACTCTTTGCCGATACTGATTCACGGGACTTGCTGCTCGACGATGAGCGCTTGCTCCATGCCCTGCTGGAACGGCCAGATTACCTCAACGTGTCGCCACATCTCTATTTCTATGTGCTCACCCGGCACACCCTTCGCCGCGCCGGCCTGGATGACCGCGAGTTGACGGATTACGTCGCGTCGATGCTCTTCGAATTCAGCCGCTCGGAGTCATTCAAGTTTACTTCCCGAAATCACCCGGAGCCACTCGAACACTTCTTCGAGATGTATTCGACTCTCGAAGAAACTGACACCCACACGGCATTCATGGTCCGCGCCTACATGGGTAACCGCTCCCTCTTTCTCTCGGGTATTTTTCCCGAACACCTCGCCGCCCGAACGACGCGGCGCGGCGCGCCGGATATTTCCTTCTACGAATCGATGGGCAGCAGCAGCTTTCGAACGGCGAGCCATCATCGGTTGGCCCGACAGTATCACCTGGATATGGTTTTCGATCGGTTGGCGGAGGACTTCGTTACGGCGCGGAAGGCGCTGAATGACTTATCCGATCGAATGCTGACAATTGACAACCGAGGAGCGAGTGGGGCGGAAGCCGTTCTTCGTCGAATCGAAGAGAATCAAGGGTGAAGCATCGCCACCGCGTTGCCTGCCATTTCCAACGGACCATTTGGAAACATGCCCAACCAGAGCATCCCGGCGATACAAACTACCAGCGTGATTCGAGTGGAGGTCGAAAGTTCCAACGGAGAAATATCCTGCGGCGTCTTTGACCAATAAACCGCGCGCACAACGTTGAGGTAGTAATACAGCGAGACAATTACGCCAAAGATGGCGACGGCGAGGAGGGCATAATAGGTCGGGAAATTGACCCCATGTTCAATGACCGCCTTGAACAGGAGAAATTTTCCAAAGAACCCGGCAAGTGGCGGAATACCGGCGAGCGACACCATTGCCAGTGCCAAGGTTGCCGCCAATAAGGGTGAACGCTGACTGAGCCCTGCCAGCGACCCCACGTCTTCCGCCCCGGCTTGCTTGACTACAACGGCAATCACCGCAAATGCGCCAGCGACCGTGAACAGATACCCGCCCAGGTAATAGAGAATCGCCACCGAGCCCGTTTTGCTCGCGGCCGCGAAACCCATCAGCAGAAACCCGGCACTGGCGATGCTCGAATAGCCCATCAATCGTTTCAGGTTTCGTTGTGGGATGGCGCAGAGGCTTCCATAAAGAATCGTCGCGGCTGAGAGAACCATCAGCAGTTTTTCCCAGCTCAAACCGATATCCGGGACCACTCCCCCCAGAAGTCGCATCAACAAAACAATCCCGGCCGCCTTGGAGCCGATAGCGAGAAAAGCAGTCGAAGGCGTTGGGGCTCCCTGATAAACGTCCGGCGCCCAGACCTGGAATGGGAATATCGCCAGCTTGAATCCCAATCCCGCCAACAGGAGGAGAAAGCCAACCGTTAACACCCGGTTCTCCAAGAGCGCTGGCGTTGCTTTCAAGTTTTCACTCAGTTGTTCAAACGCCATCGTTCCCCCGGTTCCGTAGATGAGCGCGATACCGTAAATCAGAAAACCAGATGAAAGGGCACCCAGAATCAAATACTTCACGCCCGCCTCAAGCGATTCCGTCCGATGCCGTAGAAAACTCACCAGGATGTAGAACGAGACGGTGATCAATTCCAGCGACACAAACAGCAACATGAAGTTATTTGCCGACGCAGCGAACATCATGCCGACCAGGGCCAGCAATTGAATCGCATGATACTCCGATACGCCCGCCCGAACATGCCGGCTATAATCCACGGTAATCAGGCTTACCAACACACCCGCCAAAAGAAAGAAACGCTTGAACCAAAGCGCCAGGGGATCCATGACGTAGCTCCCGCCAAAAGCGTACTCCGCGGTCGTCACTTCGCGAGTGAAACTAAAGAGAAAAACCACCGCCAATCCGAACGCCGCAGCCAGCCCAAGCTCCTTCTTCCGATCCTCCGGCGCCCAAAGATCGACGAGGATGATCAGCAGGGCGATGATCAGCACGGCGATTTCCAAATACATCAAGGAAGCATTCATTCAGGCTGCAAATTCTAGTGCTTAACGGGTCCTTTCACGTGAATCGCACCCGCACCCTTGGGAGCGACAGGAACATCCAGCAGGTTTTCCAGTGACCGCGTATTGGCCATTTCGACAATTCTGGCGGCGTCCGGTTTAATTTTATCCGTCAACAAGCGAGGGAAAATACCAATCGCGAGCAACGACACCACCAGGATCGAGATGGGAATTTTGCGAAAAGCATCGGCATCCTTCAATCCCCGCCAATCATCAACCAGCGGTCCGTGAAGAATATTGCGAATCGCCCGCAGCATATAGACCGCGCCGATAATCAACGCGCCATAAACCGCCAGCGCGGTCACAACCGGAAAGCTTTTCCACGAACCAAACAACACCATGGCCTCGCCGACGAAGTTGCCAAACCCGGGCAATCCGCATCCGGCCAGCATCGCGACAATGAGCGCCGATCCGGCAAACGGAATCTGTTTCAGCAATCCTCCGAGTTTCTCAATCTCCAATGTCTTCGTCTGGTGACGCAACCAGCCACTGAGTCCAAAGGTCAGCGCCGCCAGAAAACCGTGCGCCACCATCAACACGACCGCACCCGTGATTCCCACCAGCGAAAGACTCGCAATTCCCAGAAACACGAATCCCATATGGGCGACACTTGAGTTACCAATCAGCAGATTCAAATCCTTTTGTCGAATGGCCACGAGACCTACGAAAAGAATGTTTCCAAGGCAAAGCATTGCCAGGATTTCAAGCCACGCATGCGCGCCATCCGGCAGCAACGGAATGGCGACGCGCAAGAGACCATACAGACCAAACTTCTTCAGCACACCCGCGTGCAGCATCGACGTCGCCGTTGGCGCAGCACCATATCCCAGCGGAGCCCAGGTGTGAAACGGCCACAGCGAAACGAGGATTCCGAACCCGAAAAGCAGGAGAGGAAAAATCAGGGTCTGCGCTCCATATGACAGCGGCCTCGTCTTTACCAGCTTCGTCAACTCAACGATATCAAACGTCCTGTTTTCGAACCCAATACTAAGATATAATGCAATCAATCCAACCAAGGTAATCAACGCGCCCAC
>CALBIE010000195.1 GCA_937893495.1 uncultured Verrucomicrobiales bacterium
AAGCATCGGCATTCCAGCAACTCGTACGCATTCGGGCAATCCTTTGCCTCGATCCGAATCTTCCGCCGACGCACCTCCCGCTTCAATTCGGCCAGGTCCAGCCGCCAAGAACGCGCCTTCTTCGTCGGTTGGCATTGCCAGCATCCGAGTCCGTGCGCCAGACCGTTTGCGTTCAAATCAAACCGCTTGCCACACCGCCGGCACTCCACCCTCACATCCTTCGCCGCCGAATCACACCGGCGCGACAGAACCCGGATTCCTTTCGCCGCCGCCCGCGTTTTGAATTCGCCGAAATCAAAGGGCCGCTCAAACCGTTCCCGCTTTCGGCAGACTCGACAACCTTGCTTCAGATTCTTCACCGCATGCAGGCTGAGACTTCCCTGAAAACCGCACGCTTGGCATCGGAACGGCATTGGGCACATCACCCGCTGATACTTCTTCGCCTGAAGATTCAGGTTCGCCTCGGCGAAAAACTCCCGCGCCTGTTCGAGGGAGAACATCACTTCAGCCCTGCGCCTGGCCCGACCGCAATACCCACACCCTCTCCCGGCACGAATGGCTTTGAGCGGCTTCTTCATCCGCCGCTGACACACCGAGCACCGGCACCACATCGGCGTGAGACTGTCCGTGTAGATCGTGCGCGAAAGCACGAACCCCGCCTTTTCAAAAGCAGCGCGCGCGTGTCGCCATGAAAGACGCTTGGGCATTGCGGCGATTGTAAAACCACCCGAAGGAATCAATCAATGCCCCGCAGTTGTCCAACCCGCGCCCCTACGATGGCGCAGTGCTCACCTTCCGCATCACCCAACTGAACGGCCTCTGGTGTATTCAAGACGACCCGCGCGCCCACCCGTCCCGCTATCCAAACCTCTACCATGCGGTTGACTACCTGGTTGATTGCAGGACGCCGCCCGGTGTGCCGGTGCCGGTGAAGATTACGGACAGAGACGAAAGAACGCGGGAGAGAGCCGGAACATGGAGGGGGGCAGAGGTTTAGAAATCGCGATCGCGAATCGAAAAAAGGGGGAGTTGGTCCAACGAGCCCGTGCCTTTTTTCACTTGCAGCATACATTCATTCTGAATGGTCGGGAAGGGGCAACGGAACGAACAACAAGGAGTTTGATGTTCCCCTTACATACTGGACAGGCTGAATACCAGAGGAGGGCGAAACCAATGAACAGGAAGGAAAAACAGGAGTAATCGTACTCGGTAAGGCACCCTTAAAAGGGAAAGTAATCCTTTCGACAGAACCACGACACAATAGATCCAGGACCGCTTCCACTTGTTCCTTGATTTCTTGCAAACCTGCGATGTCTCCCTCTCCCTTGAGGACATCGAGGTCGGTGTTCTTGTGCTTCGATTCCCTAAACCGGCTGCGTGGCGCCTCGAAATCAATCTTCGACAGGTCCATGACCGGCGTTGGCTTCTACCCAGTGGGCGATTTTCCAAGATCATCCAGAAACTCAGACGCCGGTTCGACACTCGTGACGAGCAAGTGGTCGCGTGCCCGTGTGCAGGCGACGTAGAGCAGGTGCCGCTCGGTGTCATAGACCTCCTGCAAATCGGCGTCGTCACCCACGGTCTCGATCCGTTCTTGCAGGGGGATGATCTCGTCATCACAGGCCATCACCACCACGGCGCGGAACTCCAGTCCTTTGGCCAGGTGCATGGTGCTGATGGAGACATGGCCGCTGGCCGTCTCAACGTGCTCGTCGAGAATCTTAAATGGCAAGCCCGACGCTTTGACGGCGGCTTGCGCGCGGTCCAGTTGAGATGGGGAGCGGACGAAGACGCCGAACTCGTGCGGCAGGACTCCGGCCTTCGACTGTTCCGCAATCCATGACCCGACGGAGTTGGCCTCCTCGTCCTCGCTCTTGAGCACGCGGATGACGGGTGGCGGGCCGTTGAAGACTGAGACGGTGTCGCTACGGTTCTCGCTGTTGCCGTCCACGTCCGCCACTTCCGGGCCAAGCAGGCGGTCGGCTTGCTGGCGGATTTGGTGCGACGTGCGGTAGTTGATGCGAAGATTGCGGGAGCGTCCGCGAATATCCACGCCGAGGGATTTCCATGAGAAGGGTTGCTGGAAGATGCGCTGCCCGAGGTCGCCCGCGAAGAAAAGAGCATTGGCGTGTTCCGCACCCAGCGCGGCGAAGAAACGCAGATGAGCGACGCTGATGTCTTGCGCTTCGTCCACAACGGCGAAGTCGAACGGCGGATGTTTGCTCTTGGCCAAGGCGGAGGCCAGGGCGGTGAACAGACCGGCGTGGGTGGTGAGCTTCCGCTGCTTTAAGCCGTCGCGCACTTGCTCGAAGATGGACCACAGGACTGTTCGCTGCGTCTCGGGCAATCGGGTCTTGCGACCGAGCCGTGCGACATCGCGATACGACTCCCAGGCTTCCAACTGCCAGGCATCCACCACCTGCTCCCATTCGGTGAGGAGAAAATGCAGGCTGAACTTGTGGCCTGCCACTACTTTCGATGCTTCACCGAGAAGTTCCCGCACAGCTTCCCGGCTGGCCAGATTCACCGGACCACAGTGCGATTTGTAGAGGCGGAGACCGATGGCATTGAGGGAGTGAACATCAATACGTTCCGCAAGGCGCGGCTCGCTTCCAATCAGTCGCTTGAGTTTGGTGTGCAGCGCGTTCGCCAGCGTGTCGGAGAAGGTCGTGAGCAACACCCGCGCTTCAGGATGGGTGCGGGCCAGATGCACGGCGCGATGGAGCGCCACGATGGTCTTGCCGGTACCCGCCGAGCCGGAGATGCGGGCTGGGCCAGTGTAATCGCGCTCCACCCATTGGCGTTGTTCGGGATGCAGGAAGACCGTCCATTTCTCCCACGGAAAATCGAGGGCGCGTTGCAATTCCTCGACGTTGGTCATCACGCGGAAGCGGCGTTGCGCGTCGGGATGATCGAAAGGATTCGTGACTGGCGTCACCGGTTGAGCCACTCGCGGTTTGCCGCCGGTGGCGAGTTCCAGCAAAGCTTCAGCAGCTTCAGCGGGCAGACGATCCGCCAGCAGGAGGAGGCTGTCCTCCGTGGCTTGACGCACATCGTTCAGCCACTCCGCTGGCACGCCGTAACCGAGCAGTTCATCGTCGGACTTGTCGGCGAACAATGGTGGCTTGAGTGCAATTCGAGGCGCGGGCAGTTCCGTCTGCACATAGACGGGGACGATGACCTCTTTCACCGTCTCGCGGATTTCCACCAACTGTGCGGCCCCGGTCTTGGGATGCGTCTCCAGCTTGCGTCGCTCGGCCCAGTCGTAGGCCTTGTCGTGATGATTCACGTAGCAGAGCAGCAGGCTGCCCGTGGAGCGATGCACGATCAGGCGAATGTCCGAACTCACCCGGACCGACCAGAAGTTTTTGTCCTTCGCCTTGTCGAGCTTGTGGAAACTCATGCCCGGATTCGCGGGATTCAGTTGCAGATCGAACGCCGTGGTTTTGACTGCCTTCTGCTCGTCGCCTAACAGGCGAGAGAGGCTGTCTGTAAACGTGTCTGCTATGCGGAACTCCATTATTCTTTGGATTTTTTATCCGTCGCAACGACATTCTTTAAGTCATCAATGTGGATTTGCGTAAATTTTATGCTCATGTCTTTTTGCGTCAGCACGACGTCGAGTTCAATGGATTCCAGTTCAAGAAACATATCGTACATCAATTTTTCCGAACCGTTTGCATGCCTGAACATCGCGGAATGGTTGGGGCAGAGCGCCAGATAGTTCTGATAGTGGCGCTTTTTTAAAGAGCCGAGGAATTCGACTGCTTCAAAGTAGTAGGTGCCATCATCGAGTTTGAATGGCATGGGGCGCTTGCAAAGTTGGCAAAACAGTTCGCCATCATCATTAGTGTATTGAGCACTTAGAT
>CALBIE010000196.1 GCA_937893495.1 uncultured Verrucomicrobiales bacterium
ATATGCTTCTCCCGTTGACTCAGGTTTGGGTGCCGTTTCGCCGATTTTCCAAAGTAATTGCCGGAAAACTTCGCGCCTGCCTCCGTTTCCAAAGCGCCCTGAACATTACCTGAGTCAACGGGAGAAGCATATGAAATGAAACTCGGCCGTCAACCAACCACGGGCGCGTTTCTCAAGAGTCAGTGTCCAGAAAACTACTGCGTGTCCGCAGTAATGATGACGCTCCAATCGAGGCAGATTCCGCTTGGGAATTAAGCTCACGTGGAGATGGTATCCATCCTGCCCATGCCCGCAAACCAAGTTTTTGTAGCCGCCGAGGTCAGGAGGCGGACCCGGCGATAGCGAAGTCACCTCAATCCGCCTCCTTACCTCGGCGGCTACAGATTCAGTTCAACGACCAACTCACGTCGGTGGATCGGAGTCGTATCTGATCCGGCAATTTTGCGCCATCCAGCCGCAGGACGATCGTGTGCGTTCCAGCGGAAAACGAATCCGTGAGTTTCGACGCGCGTTTGCCATCAATCCACATTTCCGGTTTTGCCACGCCCTCGACAGCAAAGGTGACTCCTCCCGCTTTCGCCAATGTGAACGTTGTTCCGACAAACAAACTGGTCAACGTGACGTTTCGAGGGATGTCCGCAAGCAAGCCGTAATCGGCCTTCGAGAGCGCGCCATTCACCAACGACGTCAGCGTGGTCCACGTATGTCCTTCAACGAGGCCGCTGTCCATCCGGCTCCAGGTCGCGGTGAATTCGCCTTTCGTAATCCGATCCCAGCCTCGCTGATCCATCCGATGCGTCACGGGCAACACCCGCCAGACCCGCGCCACGCCCCCCTTGCTCGCGTCAAACTCGCCCGGCTTACCGAGGCGAGTTAGAAATGCGATGAGGGCATTGCGGTCCGTTTCGGAAACGGTATCCAGCAATCCGGCGGGCATGAGCGATGTCTGCGCGTTGGCCCGTTTGCGAATGCTGTTTTTGGGAATGCTGACCTCTTGATTCTGCGCATTTCGGAGAATGACTTCCTGACCGGATTCACTCACCAGAATGCCGTTGTATTCAAAGTCGTCCTTTGTCTCGATGCTGATTCCGTGAAAGCCTTCCTTGATCTTCGCATTGGGCAGGAGCATCGACTCGACGAGGTAATCAGCGGGAGCAGCCGCGCCCAGGCTGGTCATATCCGGACCGACTTTGCCGCCGACACCGCCGATGCTGTGACACAGCGTGCATCCGAGTTCCGTCCGGCGATACACCTGTTCACCACGAACGGGATCGCCGTTCTTCACAGCGAGGTCGGCCAGCGCCTTCAACCGGGTCGGCGTCAGCATTTCCGATGAAAGCGTTTGAATGTTCGCGATCTTCGTCAGTGCGGCAACCAATGTCGGATCGGGTTTGCCCCCTTCGCGCGTGGCCCGCAGGCCGGCACTGGCGACGTGAAGCGGCAATTGGGATCGTGATGAAACCTTGTCGGCAAACTGCCTGGCGGCACCTTTGGCCCCGAGGACTCCACGCCAAAGATCCAACGCCTCGGCCTCGTTCTTCGTCCCGGCCAATTCGTCCAACGCAAGGTCGGCAAAGCGGCCCGGTCGAAGCGAAGCGAGGGTGATGGCTGCAGCCCGACGAACGGCCGCTGACGAAGCTTTCGTGGCCATTGGCTGAAGTGCCTGAAGCACCGGTGGAATGGCACCGAGTTCGCGGAAGGCGGCAAACAGCGCTGCGCGAACTTCGGCGGGTGTGTCTCCATTGTTCGCGAGCCTGGTCATTTCCGCAAAAGCCGCGCCAGGATTCTTCCACGCGCCGAGCAGGTTGATGTACGCCACACGGGTCGCGATGTTCGGGTTGGAGAGCAGTGAAACGGCACGGGACGCGTCGCCGGATGGTTTCGCGTTGCGGAGACGCGTGGCTGACGTAAGGGCACGCAGGGCACGATTGAGGGCAGTCTCAGAAAAGTTGCGCGCGACTACCTGTTCCCACAGACGGTTGATCTCCGCTCCGCCACCGGCGGCACCGATGAGTTCAATCCACGGACCGGAACCGTCCCGAGCCAGCGTTTTGCCGGAAAGGATTTTGGCGATACTCGAAGCAGCGAGCGCGGGTTCGAACGACTTCATGGCAAACTCCAATTGCCGTTGTTTCGCGGGCGAATCGGGCAACCACGCACCCGATTCCAACGCGACGAGAAATGGTTCCGCGAGATCGTTGATGGACAGCCAGACCGCGTATTCCAGGAAGGAGTCCGCGCCGATTCCATCCACGGTGGTCAGAACGAGTTCCGCAGACCGCGCTGATGGAAACTTTGCCAGCGTTCGAACGGCCTCCATGCGCACCCGGGAATGCGGATCTTGAACGAGCTTGGCAAGCCGGTCAACGGCGGCATTTACGGAAACGGTTGCACCGGCATCTGTCAAGTAGGTGCTGACGGTGCCGTTGGCGTCCGCAATACGAACCGGCTTCGCGGCGGAGACGGTCCAAAAACTCAAAACCCGCACGGCCGCCGCGCGGATACGTCCGTCCTTCGCATTCAGCACGCGATCGAGCAATTTGAGATTCGGTTGATTCAAAGCCTGATGAATCCACAAGGCCGCGAGGAGTTCCTTCTCCGTCTTAAGTTTTGCCGTCCACATCTTCAACTCCGGTGCGACCGATGCGCCCTGCTCGACCAGCAGACGACTCGCTTGCGCGGCATTGAATTGGTTGGGCGAAAGCAATTCGTTGAGCAGCGCGCGCGTGCCAGCCTTTGCCAAGGCTCGTGTTTTCAACGCCGATTTGCCCTTCACGCTGATCCGCCAGATGCGGCCGTGTTCGTGGTCGCGCCGCGGATCGCGGAAATCCACTTCGCCATGATTGATAATCGGATTGCTCCAATCCGCCACGTAGAGCGCGCCATCAAGACCGACTTTCACATCAATCGGGCGGAAGGAACTGTTCGCCGTGCGCAACAGGTCCGGACCCTGACTGGTTACGTAGCCGGCACCGGATTCAGTCACGTCAAAGCTCGTCACCCGGTTGGCCCGGAAATCACAGGTCACCACGCGACCCTGCCACCGGTTGGGGAAATGTTGGCTGCGCACGATTTCGATACTGGCAAATTTCGGATAATTTCCCGGGCTGATGCTCTGCATCTCACGCCGCATTTTCGCGTAGGTGAAATACATCACCCCAGGCACGCCCCAACTGATACCTTTGAATCCCGCGCCGTCGCTCACGAAGGACTGGCCGAACTCATCGAACTGGTGGCCCCACGGATTGCACCAGCCCTTGAACATGACTTCGAGCATTTGGGACGCTGGCTCAAACCGATAGATGCCACCCGAACGGAGACGCACGACTCCATGCGGGGTTTCAATTTCGCTGCGCGTGTAAATGGACTGATTCATCCAGAGGCGGCCATCGTGACCCCAGCGGAGCGTATGAAGATTATGATGGGTGTCCTCGGTCCCAAAGCTGGATAGAACGGTACGACGCACATCGGCCTTGCCGTCACCATCGGTATCCTTGAGGTGCAGCAATTTGGTGCTCTGGGCGACGTAACATCCGCCGTCCCCCGGAATCACGCCCGTCGGAATGAGCAGGTCGTCCGCAAAAACGGTATGTTTGTCCGCCTTGCCGTCGCCATTGGTATCCTCGAGTACGATGATTTTATCGTGTTCGGCCTGTCCTGGTTCAATCTGCGGATAGATTTCGCTGCTGGCGACCCAGAGACGCCCCTGCGGATCAAAGTTGATCTGAATCGGTTTCGCAAGATGCGGGTTCTCCGCCCAGAGAGTGACTTCGAAACCGTCGGCGACGGTAAACTCGGGATGCGGTTGGGGCGTGAATTTGGCGGCAGCCGGACTTCCTCGAAGTGGTGCGGGATGGAGATCAGAGCCGGGCTTGAAGTTCGAATCACCCAGATGTTTGCACAGCTCGCGAATCTTCTTTTCTTCAGCCTCTATGAGCGGATCGAACTGCGGCATTTCGACCGCGTTCTGTCCTTGTTCGCGTTTCCGAAAACCAAAGATGTAAGCCATGTTCGCCGGGCGCGAGCGGTGGAAGAAGAATTCGTTCTTGCGGAGGATGAGTGCCTGCAATGCAGACGAGTGAGGGGAACTCATCCAACGGTTCTGATCTGCATCCGCAAACAGAGAACGCTCCATGACCAATGCGGCATGCTGATAACCCAGAGAGGTCAGGTGAATGCCGTTCTCAGTCAGCGGGCCTCCGGGATAATCTGTCTCGGACCGAATCTCCGCGAACAAATCAACGAACGGAGCCCGCGTCGCTTTGGCAGTCGCCGCGATGGCATCGGAATAACTCCGTAAGTGGCGATTGTGTCCGTCACTCATCAACCCGCCCTGATGCTGAACGGGCCCCAGCAACACAAAGCGGCAACCCGGGGAAAGTTTCTGAATCGTATCGAGCAGTCGATTGTAATCCGCCTCGAATCTCGACAGACCCGCTTCACCATCGAACGAACTTGCCATGCCGTACCCGATGAACGCCACAGTTGGCTTGGTTTCGGAGATTTGTTTCTGCAAAAGTTTCCAAGCCTCACCGTCTGGTTCTCGGCCCGCCTGAAGAAGGGAGAGGCCAAGACGTGATTCACCCGCTGGCGTGTCCGCGCTCCAGCCGAGGTTGCGAAACGTGACATTCCGATCCGGGAAGCGCGTGGTGAGCATTAACTCAATCCATCCGAAATGTTGCTCGCGTTCAATGAGCGTGTCGCCGAGGAAAATAACTCGATCTCCGTCTTTGAGTTCGAAGCGGTTCGATGCGGGCGGGACGCCCGCGCTACGGGGCGCATTCGTTGGAGCGGCCAGCGCCATCAAAATCGTTTTTGCCATAACTGAGGCCCCCGCTGCGTTCGGATGAATGAGATCGGGAAACATGGCCGGTTTTTCGCTCAATGCCGAATAGAGATCGATGACAGGCAATTTCAGCGCAACGGCCACCTGTTCAACCAACGGAATCACCTCACCTTTGACCACTGGCTCATTGATTCCCCAACGCGCTTCGTAAACAGGCACCGGTTTGCAGAGGAATACTTTCGGTTTCGGGTCCATCCTACCAAAGTGCTCTACCAGCGCGCGTAAATCGCTGGCAAAGTCTTTCTTGTGCTTCCAGTTCTGCGGTTTCGAATCGTTCGTGCCCAACTTGATCACGACGATGTCGGCCTTAAACGCGGTGGCGTCGCGAAATTGCGGAGTCGTCCAATAAGGCAAGTCTCCCTTTTTTAGCAGCGTAGCGCCGTTTCGCCCGAAATTCCGGACGTCATATTTATCCCCAAGCATTCGCTGAAGCTGCGCGGGATAAGAACTCTTACCCCGATCTTTGATAGTCGCGCCAAAAGTAATGCTGTCACCAATACAGGCGATTTTGGTCTTGCCGATTGGACCTCCCCGTGTCGAATCAGCGAACAAAACCGACCCGAATGACAACAAGGCGATTTGAAGAATTGAGATTCTGTGCAGTTTCATTGGAAAACGGTGACATCACAACGATTGATGGCATGGTTTGCAAGTCGGGAATTCCAATTGCCTCCAGAAGACGAGTGCGTATAGTCGAGGCATGAACGGGCTTCTCTCGAACGCCAGTTTTTTTGGCCAGGTCCGCAACCCATTTGGGCCGGTGTCAGGGATTGATTTTATCGCAATCCTCCTCCTTTTCCTGCTCGTTTCAATTCTAACGATTGCAGGTTTCTTCGTCTGGTTGGCCACCACCCATGTGCGCGCCACTAAACGCATGCGGCCGCGGCGGCGATTTTTCGGCGCCTCCGTCAGTAACCACGCTTCGGAATCGGATTGGGGTACCGTTCCCGCGCCGGTGCCAAATCGTTGGTTGGCGATTCGCGAAGTCAGTCAATTGGCGGTACAGCAGGCATTGGAATTGAACAATCCGGTCGAGTGCAGTTGCGCCGATGGCCTGCACGAACTCGACGAACGGAGATTGTTCATTACTCCCCGCATCGGGAAATGGGTGCTGGTATTCGGCGCCGCGATTCCCGATCCATTCGAGGATGTGGACCGCAGTTTTCATTTTCTCCGACAACTGAGTCAAAAGCTTGGAGTGGTTCAGTTTTTTGGTTCAAATCGCCCCACCGGGTTTCACTCCTGGGCACTCCTGAATGAGGGACACGTGGGACGTGCTTATTCATGGGCCGGCGAGACACAATGGAATCAAGGTCCGTTAACCAGAGGCGAACTGAGCCTTGAAATGCGTTGTCTGGGCTACGGTGAAGGAGATGATCTTTCCTGGCTGGAAGTCAACCAGATGGCACAACATAACCTTGAGAAAATTTCCGCCCTCGCCGCCCATTGGAGCATCGATCCCACCGCCATCAACTGGCGAAGAATCGTTGCGGATTCCGGTGTTGTCGGCGACATCGGATAACGGTACCCTGATCTTCAGAGTTCACAACCAACTCAACCAGAAATCAAACTTATGGCCATCGAAAACGCCCTCGAACGCTTTCCGCGCGACGTAAAAACTAAAGCGGGCCTCACGGTACGCCTTCAACCACTCACGAAAACCGACCACGCCGCGTTCCACGAATTCTTCAGTGCGATGCAGCCGAAGGAATTGATGTATCTGAAGCATCGCGTGACGGACCCGGAAGTGCTCCGTAAGTGGTGCGAAAATATTGACCTCGGACATAATTGCCCGTTGCTTGCGTGGCATGACGGAAAAGTCGTTGGTGTCTGCACATTGCATCAGGCTCTGGGTGGATGGAAACGCCATATTGGAAGATTGAGTGCGCATGTGCGCCCGGACTTCCGCAATCAGGGTATTGCGCGTCTGCTCACCGGCGAAGTTGTCGAGATTGCCCGCCAGTGCGGGCTCGAAAGACTCCTCGCGGAATTCCTTGGCGAGCAGGAACAAGCGATGAAGGTCTGCGCCCTCCAGGGCTTCGAAGAACTCTACCGACTGGATGATTTTGTAAAAGATATGCAAGCCATCTCCCACAATTACGTGGTGATGGGCCTCCACCTCATCACTGATGAAGAATACGCCGGGATGGGTTAAACGGCGGTTTAAATTTAGTCGTTAAGCCGGAACCATGCAATTGGAGCTGCAGGAGCGCGGAATTTATTCCGCAGACGCGTCCACTTTCCACCAGCGTTCTCGCGCCCTCCCATGTCGTCGGGACCCCCCACCGTTTCGTGTTTCAGAACCACCCATCGAAATCCACGGAAACCGATTGGCAAATCCACGTTTCTGCGG
>CALBIE010000197.1 GCA_937893495.1 uncultured Verrucomicrobiales bacterium
GTAGCCTTCGGTCACAGACCGGTGAACCTCGGCCTGACGGGGACTTTCACCCCGCGATGTGAGCGCCCTCACAGGCGCACGAGCGCGGAATTCATTCCGCAGAAACGTGGATTTGCCAATCCTTTCGCAGAGATTTAAATCGGCTGTTCTGACACACCTGATGGTGCCGGGTTCCGGCGTTTTGGGGATGATTCGTTGCCACTGGCTGCGAGCGGACACTTCCGCGGCATGAATGCCGTGCTCCCGGGGTTTCGGCTGCGTGGCTCCCCCCTGACAGACCGTTAAAAATGTACCAGCCGACGTAAGGAGGCTCCAATCTGATTGGTTTTTCCGAACAAGTTTGAGCCTCGTCACCTCGGCTGCTACCACGGATTGAGTTTTTGAACAGGCTGCTAAGGCGCGAGCAGTCGCCGTTTGACGTCGTCGGCAAGCGCGGAACGATTGATCCATTCACGGGCACCGGCGGTATCCAATCGCATCCAGCGTTGGGCGATTTCCTCGAGTTCTTGTTGGCGCCTCGGCGTATCAGTCAACGTATTTGCCAGCCGAACCGCCTCGCGGGGCTGGTTTTCGCGATAGTACGTCACTAATGCGCCGGTGGCGCTTTCGCGGTCCGGTCCGGTCGCCAATTGCGAGACCCATTGACTGGCGCCTTCCGGATCATTGGGCGCCCAATTCAAGACCAGTGTGCCGATGCTGCTGGTTCGCGCTTCGCCGGGAGGAAATTCTTTGACCCACCTACCCGCTGCGGCGGGATCCAAGCCGGCCCAGGTCGCCACCACTGATGAGGCGGCTTCTGCCTGGGCTGGCGCGGAATTGATGCTGGAGACGAATTTTGCGGCTTCAACCGGCGAGAATTCGGCCCATCGCCCCGCAATAGCGGACGCAACATCCACGTTTACCGGCTCGGATTGCTGATTCAACCAGTTTGCCGCGCCCTGTGGATCCTTCGAAACCCAGTTGGAAACAAGTTGAGCGACTGTTTGATCGTTGCGGTCCGATCGGTTGAGCGAAACCGCGTGATTGGCGGCGGCTTCCGGATCATAATTGCCCCATTGAGAAATCACCCGATTGAAGGCATCCTTGCGCGCCTGACTTTCCGGCAGGTCATTCACCCATTTCAACGCCGCCTTGACGTCCTGGCCGGCGAGGCCGGCGGCGATTTCCGGTATTAACTTGTTCCCGCCAGTGGTGGTTGGAAGGTTCATGACTTCTTTGGCGGCCAACTGCGGATCCGTGATGGCGATTCGTTGCAGAACCTTTTGCAGCACCGAATTCTTTGTCCAACCGTCTGGAAGTTTCTGAGCCCAGTCGAAGGCCGCGGCGGAATCGACCTCCAGCCATTGCGAAACGATGGTATTCACCATTCCCTTTTTGCTGAATCCCTCGGGGTGTTGAACGACGAACCGGGCGGCGGCCTTGATGTCATTCTGGGCCCAGACCGTGAGCACCCCTTGAAGCGCCTGATCGCGCGTGGCGCCGTTTGGTAACGCCTGTGCCCATTGGAGCGCGCCCGACGCGTCCACCGTCGCCCATTGGTTCGCGACGGCGCTCAACAGGATCGTCTGCGCAGAACCGGTCGGCAGACCCGCCGCATAGTCGGCCGCTTCGCGGGGATTCGCGGCAGCCCAGAGTGGACCAATCGTCAGCAGGGCGGATTGTTTGGCTGGATCATTGGGAAGTTGTTTGACCCATGCGACCGTTGCGTTGAGATCGGATTGCCCCCAGCGGTCAGCAATCGCGGAATAGGCCTGCGAACGACTCTCGGGTGGAAGGTTTTTCGCGAGTCGAACCGCCGCCGCAGAATTCTCAGTCACAATCTCGGCGACGAGAGATTTTATCAGGTTTATTTTACTGAAATTTGCGGGGAGGGCTTCGATCCAGTTTACCACGCCATCCGCATCTTTTTGCGCCCATTTGCCGACGGCGATGGCCAGCATTGATTGCTTTTGAAATCCGTCGGGCATTTCCTCCCAGATTTTTTGCGTGGCTTCAGCGGCCTCCAGATTGGACCATTGGAGGAAGACAATTTCGTAAAGCTCGGCTGGCGGTGATGGTTGCAGGATTTTAAGAAATGCCAGTGCCATTTCCGGGCGTTTTCGAGCGTATTCGGCCAGTACGGGCTCAAGCAGGCGATGACGCGTGGTGGCGGAAGTAACGTTTTTCGCCCACGCGAGAGCGGCCTCGGGATCGCTTTTTGCCCAGACGGCCATTACGGATGTGGCAGCGCTTTCGCGTTCATTCGTGCGACTGAGTTGCAGTGCGTAGTTCGCGGCCGTTTCGGGCGCAATCTGACTCCACAACTGCAGTAATTTCTCACGAAACAACTTCCGAACGTCCGGATCGGTGATCTCCTCGGCCAGTGGGATGATTTTTGCAATTAACGCCGGTTTGATGCGCGTCGTGAGTGACAGGAGGCCCGAAGTTCGATCGTTTAAATCGCGTAACGCGTTGATTTCGGAAAACGCCGCTGCAAATTCATCCGCAGACAGAAAACCTGCGGCTTGTTTCTGTTTCGGCGAAGCCTGATTGAGAATAGCGGCGGGTTTATTGCCTGCAGTTTTTGCGGAAGGCGCGTTTTGTTTTATTGATTCAGAATTCAACTCTCCCGCCATCGGCTTGACCCCACGATCGCGTTGCCCGGCGACGTAACCCAAAGTCATTCCGATGATCAGAAACAGCGATGCCTGGGTGAGAGGAATTTTTTTCATAACGAAAAAACTTCGCCATTCAGATTAACTTAATGACGACGATGTCACACGTACAATTTGCGGTGCAACAACTTAGACACGAAGATGATTTTGGTTCTGGCGCAAGGGAAAAATTTGGCACGAGTTTTGAATTCGTTTTGTGTTCGATTCCAGTTTACACGATCAAGTTCGTTGCTAGTATCCGCACCCACCGCGAGACGTTCGTCCCATGAAAAAAATAGAAGCAGTGATCAAGCCCTTCAAACTGGAAGAAGTGAAGGAAGCGCTGACGGAAGCGGGTCTGGCGGGAATGACGGTTTCCGAGGTTAAAGGATTTGGCCGGCAGAAGGGGCATCAGGAGATTTATCGTGGCAGCGAGTACACGGTGGATTTCCTTCCCAAGTTGAAGATCGAATTGGTGGTGAATGATGAGCGTGTGGACGCCGCCGTGCAGGCGATATTGAGCAGCGCCAAGACCGGCAAAATTGGTGATGGCAAAATTTTTGTTGTGCCCGTCGAGCGTGCGGTGCGAATTCGCACGGGTGAGACGGGAGATGAAGCGATTTAATGGAACGTCCCAGGCGAGCGATGCCGGGAGTCGTTTGCTCGACGCGTTGGCGAATGGTTTAAGGCAGTTCAGAAAACGTTCATTTGAAGATTAGAGCATGAGCACCCTGAAAGAGGTTCTAACAATGGCGGACAACACGGGCGACAGGATGGTGGATGTTCGATTTGTGGACACTTATGGCAGCAGTCTGCATTTTGGTTTGCCGCTCCGTGAGTTGAACAAGGAATCATCGAAAGCGATGGAAGCCGATCATGTGTCTCTTTTGAAGGGCGACGCTTCCGTCAGAGATTATTTCAATGTCATGGGAAGTATGATCTTCACCGAGCTATCCGATTCCAGCTTGTCAGGTTTCGATTTACGGGTCGGAAATACGAGAAAACCCCTATTTTTAGACGGAAAATCAGCATGTGAACAACATGGGAATAAGAGTGGATATCTAAAACTAGTCACCGACTGCGCGGGTGACTAAAAAGTTATCGCGCGTTCAGGAAGAGATGAAATTAAGCCCGTTAACAATTTTCGCAGGACTGAACCGGAGGAATG
>CALBIE010000198.1 GCA_937893495.1 uncultured Verrucomicrobiales bacterium
ATGAAAAGCCCCTTGTCGGCTCTTCCGACCATTGCGCCTCGAAAGTCTCGAATATCTCCCGCTCCGACAGTGCCTTGGTATCTCTTGCATTGAAAAATGACATGAAAGCTCATGAAGCCGTGAATCTTTGCGATTCCTTTTCCATCAATTCCGCCATCACCGGTTCTCCCGGTCACTTCGACTTGAACAAAACCCGATTCGCGAAGCAACCGTTGGACGAGGCGCTCAAAAGCTTCTGGCTTCAATCGCTTGGTCAAAGTGTGATGCAATATCTCGCGCCATTCTGACGCCTCTTCCGGGGTTTCTCCGAAGTTAAAAAGGTCGTCGGACTTCTTAGATTGATTTTCTTTCGTGTCGACTTTGTCTTTCTTATCAGCCGCACGCACAGCTCTGACAACTTTTGCGGAATCTACTGAATTGAGTTCTTTTCCATTGGATGAAAGTGACCAGATTTTTCGGGCTGAATTTTCAAGCAATCCAAACTTCTTGAGATAGGTTCGTGCCCACGCGAGTCGATATGCCACTTCCGACTGATTGCTTTTATCTTTGTCGTGCAGCACGGAAGTTACGGATTCGTCAATCCCCTCAAGTTCAACAACCTTGTCGTAGATTTCTTCGATTGAACCGGAACCTCCCAAAGCTCTCAGAGCCTTAAGCAAGGGATTCATCAGCCTGTCGAACGTCGGAAAGCCTTTCTTCACATTTGTTCCTTTCTACTCACCTTTTCGACACCGAAAGTATCACTCCCCTTTTCCTAATCAACGGTTGATTTGACTTCCTTTTCAAATGCCCCCGGATGAGTGCGGGATCCCGTTGCGGGTTAGTTTTTCTTTTGTCTGGACACGGTATCAACCACTTCGCCGAAGGCGTCGAAGTAATTGGTCGTGTCCAACAGGCCATCTTTGTTCGCATCCCAGGCTTCGGAGATCAGGATGCCGTCGTAAAACCGGTAGATTCGGGTGATGGCAGCCTGTTCGTTCGGTCGGCAAACGGATTCGCGAGGGATTCCGTTCGCATGGGTGACGCACAGATGGGGCTCCCCGTTGAAGTTCAGTTGATTTATGGGACGCGATTAAAACGCGATTCGCTGGAAAGGCGAGTGTGGATTTTTCGTCGGCCTTCCGCGACAATTCAGAACTGGGGGTCCATCGTTCCTCTGCTCGAAAATGTCGAATCAAACATGAACGTGGTGCCAACACGGTTTTCATAGGAACTTACCGTTGCCTATTGTCAATTGTCGGGACCGACCCGGCCACGGTGCCTGAAGCGCGGGCGCGACTATTTCCTGCACCGGCGCACGCAGTCCCGCAGGGGTGGCAGCGCGATGAACCACGCCAAGTGTTCGCTGCGTTACTTCTTCGTCGAACACCTCAAGATCGGCAAGGCAGCGCCTTAACCCAATGGGCTCTGTTCGGCGCGTTCATGGCGGGGAGGTCGCGGGTTGGGAAGGCGAACGGTATCCAAGGCGGTGTCGAGCCACCGCACTCCATAAGGCGTCCTGGAGTGCGCCGGCTCGACGGCGCTTTGGATACGGTTGCCAGGCCGGTTGTGTGTTGGTTGCAGGAACGCACAAGACCAATTCGCGAGACATCCGGGGCCAAAAGCAATCCGCAAGGGAAGAGGGAAATCCGGCGAAGAATGAAAGTGGACTGAACGTTCGCCGGGCCAGCGTGCCGAGCCGTAGCCGGAGGCTGGCTCGTCGCGCCATAGCCCGTAGGGCGACGGCGGATTCACCCAGGCATAGTTTTGATGCCTCCGCTATCGCTCCGAATCAGAGCCATATTCATTCGTTGGCGTCTGACTCATTTGGCTTTTTGGGATTGCTTCAACTGCGTGACCAGGGCGGGCAGAGCCCCTCCGTTTGAAGCTTGCATTTGCGGCATCTTTGCCGCCGTTTCCGCGATTAACAGCGCGTCGGCAGTCCGGTCCTCGCTCATCAACAAATTTACATACCGGAATAGCGTTTCCAGTGAATGTGGGCAAAGCGCCCACGCCTGACGGAAGGCAAAATCAGCCGCGTCGTTCATGCGTTTTTTTTCACCGGTGTCAGTAGCGTGCTGCGCGCGCCAGGCGTAGAGGCCGCCGATGGAACTCCGCAATTTGGAAAAACTTTTGCACCAGTATTCATTTTGGACAAACTGCGGGTCGCCGGTAAATCCGCTCAATTCCTTTTTCACATGGATTTTTTCCGCGAACGCGGCGACTTCTTCAATCGTCGTGTCTGGTTTCAGCCAGCCGCCAATCATCGGCGTCACATATTTTGTCCAGTAATCGCTGTCGCGCTGAACGATTTCATCGGACAATTCAGGTGATTGCAGCCGGTTGATTTTCATAATCAAACCGTGCGGTTCAAGATACGGATA
>CALBIE010000199.1 GCA_937893495.1 uncultured Verrucomicrobiales bacterium
CACCAAAAGTAATTTCCGGATCAATCTCCAGAGCGGACTCGTGAGCTCGTCCCTCCAGCGAGTGCGTTCGTGAAAATTGGAGGGACGAGCTTGCGAGTCCTTGCCTTGCCGTCATCTGACGCGGAAATGATTATTGAGCCGTTATAACCGTCGCGAGCGAGCTGGCGCGACCCCGCCATTCGGAGCAGTGTGGGCTACTGGCCGCCGGCCTGAGCAGGGGTGCCGATGCCGGCCTTGCCAATCTCCCCGCGAAACCAGTCTTGAAAGGCGTAGTTAACCCGATTAGCCCGCAAATCGTTCAGAAATTTCGGCATCTCAGCCTGCAGACGCTCTGGCGTCACCGGCTTCGCGCCACTCGCAAATGCGATGTAACCGCCGAACCCTGATTGGCGAAACCCGCTAGCGTAACCGGTCTTGAGGCTAAACACCAGCTCGCGGTATTCCGTCGGTGAAATTCCTTCGTCTTCGATAGCCGGAATGCTGCGCGTGACTCGCGTGATGGGCGGAAGCTTGACAGGTGCCAGCTTGTTGGTGGCGCACAAATCGCTGAACGATTTCCCCAGGGCCAACCCATTGGTGATGGACTGCGCAATTTCCATTCCCGCATTCACCGTCAATTCCTGCGACTGCGACCGTTTATAATCGGCAACCACCTTGTCCCACACGCTCGTCAAACCCGGCACCTCGGGCGGGACTCGTCGGTTGTAGGCAATCAGGTAAACGCCATCGATCCACGATAACGGGCTGGCCAGCGGTTCCTCCAGCGTCAGGCTGAATGCCGTCGAGGCGAAGTTGTTCGGCACATCAATCTTCTTCGGCCCGTCCAGTTCCGTGAACGGCTCGGACTCGAGCACGGGCAATCCGTGCTGCTTTGCGACCGTTCCCAGATTCTCCGCCTTGACCGGCTGAATGCGAAAGACTTCGTTGGCAAAGGCGACCATCTTTTCGCGCGTCAACTCGGTGGATTTTTCTTCGACCAATCCCTTGCGAATCGACTTCTTTGCTTCCTCAGCCGACTTCACTTCGCCATCCGAATTCTTGAAACTGTTGGTGCCGCGCCGCACGTACTCGGCCGCCACACGAGTATCGAGATTCGTTCCGGTATTCAACGCCTTCTCCGCTTCCGCGACTGTGTTGCTATACGCAAAATAGACATAGCTCACCACGGCACGCTCAGGAATCCGGTAACGGGCCGTTTGATTGGTGAAGTATTTTACAATCGTGTTGGTCTCGATTTTGACCTGATCGACAAAGTTGGACGTATTCAGGAATACCACCTGACTCTCGACCTCTTCGTTCTCGCGCCGATAAAATGTCTCGGCCGCGCGCGTCGAGATCAGTTTACCGCTCAATCCATGAATCTGCGTCAGATGCGCCAACGCCAGTTCGTTCCGAATGAACGTCTCAAATCCCTGCTCGGTGACGCCAGCCTGCGAAGCGGTGTTTTTGAGAAAGTTTTCGTACGAGGCCTGGCTGAACTGTTTCGTCTGCTGATCCTGGAAAATGTTCATGATGTAACGCGCCACCACATCGTCGGGCACCTTGATGCTCGCTTTGCGGATCTGCGCCGTCATCAGGAGGCGTTGCCGCGCCTCGTTCTCGATGTCGAAACCCATTGAACGCGTCAACTGGTCTGACCCTGGCCAGCGTTGAAAACGGAAAAAGAATGTCAACCGGGCTTCACTTGCGGCCTGTAAAAGGTCCTCGCGCTTGATCGCCTGACCGTAAATCGTCCCGAAGTTCTCACTCGATCCGCCCCCGATGTTCTCCACCTCGGGCGTGAAGAAAACGACGAAGGACAGCACGATCACGATGATGACGAAGATCCAGAGCCACTGCGAATGTTTGCGAATTGAGCCGATCATAGTCCGTTTACGTTAAAAATGGGGCGCAAACCTAGCCGCCCGCTCGCCAGCCGGTCAATGGGAAAAGCAAGCCTTCCACGACGGGCCTCCCAGCACTACTCCAGACAGAGAGCGGCTTTTATAGTCTGTGGAAAACCCTTCCTCAACATCCTCTTCATTCATCGTGCTGGAACTTATCCTCGATTTGCCCGGGGGGTTCGAGAACGCGCAGGATATCAATAACGAATTCGATGCCATATCAACAACGTCCGCATTTCCGGACACTCGTCGTGCCAGCGTGCTTCCGGCGACGTTCGCTTACCCGGAACGTTCGGCTTACGTGCGAAAATCCGGATTTTTTGAAGACCAGATGAGCGCCTTTCGAGCAGCGAACGTCATTGATGCCATTTTCATCAATGACAACATAGCGTCGCATATGCAACAAATGATTGTCATTGACGGCGGAGATGTTCTCGTCGGAAAAAGCCCGTTTCAAGGCGGTCCACCATGCCCTCGACCACCTGTTCACTTTGCTCCCGGTCCATATTCCAGCCACCGCACTCCACGACGCTGGCCCGCTCACTGAATGATCCCGGCCTTCGGCGACGTTTCCCGCGTGATTTGTCACCGTTGCTAATACCCACCCACCGTTCCGATTCCCCTCGGGTCCGCCGCCCCGACAAACGCTCCATCCTTCTCGACCGCGATGATTTGCGAGACGCCAATTGATCCCGTCAATGAAAGCCGGTGCCCAAGCCGCTCCAAAGCGCTCCGCACTTTTACATCCATCGTCTTCTCCACTCGCACCAGGTCCGGCCTCCACTGGTGATGAAGTCGAGGCTGCCCAATGGCCACCTTCGGTGACATCCCAAAATCCAGCATCGCGATCAGGTTCTGTGCCGTTTGCGTTATAATGGTCGGACCACCCGCCGCACCCAAGGCGATGATTGGCTTTCCGTCCTTCAACGCAATTGTGGGGCTCATGCTCGAAAGCGGCCGTTTGCCTGCCGCAACCGAGTTCGCTTCGCTGCCGATCAAACCGAACGCGTTGGGGACTCCTGGCTGAACCGAGAAATCGTCCATCTCGTTGTTCATGAAAACGCCGGTGCCGGGAATGATAACGCCCGAACCAAACGACGTGTTGATGGTCGCCGTGCAGGCTACCCAATTTCCTTCGGCGTCCGCCGTGCAAAAATGGGTCGTGTGTCGCTCGAAGAAATCCGACTCTGACCCGGGTGGAATCCCATGTCCGTCCACTTTCGCCAGTTTATTCGGGCGAATCTGTTCGGCCAGCCGTTTTGCGTAGGTCTTGTCGATTAGCCCCCGTGGCACTTTAGCGAAATCTGGATCGCCCAGCCAATGCGCCCGATCGGCAAACGCCAGTTTCATGGCTTCCGCAATCACATGTTGCCGCCACGCCACATCGTCCCGCCGCGCCGCCAGATCAAAATTCTCGAGAATGTTCAAAATCTGCACCACATGCACACCACCGGAACTCGGTGGCGGAAAACTGACGATTTCATGGCCGCGATACGTGCCGCGAATCGGCTGGCGCAATCCGACTCGGTAATGGGCGAAATCCTCCCGTGTCATGATGCCGCCATTTTTCTCCATCCACTTTGCTGTATTGCGCGCAAACGGACCGCGATAAAACCAATCCACCCCTTCTTCGCCAATCGCATGCAACGATCTCGCAAGATCGTTTTGCCTGAATTGAACTCCCGCAACCGGTAGTTTCGTTTTACCCTGCCAGATGGCATCCCGGGTTCCCTGAAATTGTCCGATCTTTTTCGCCATCGCGCGAAACCTTCCCGCCAGGTGCGCTGTCATCACGAATCCTTTTTCCGCCAGATCAGCCGCAGGCTTAACGGCGGCCTTTATTTGCAATGTCCCAAAATTCGTCAGCGCATACGAGTAGGCCGCGAGCGCTCCCGGCACGCCACTGGCAAGCGCGCCCGTCTGGCTCAGTCTGGTGTCCGCCTTTCCCCCTCGCAGGTAAAGGTCGCGTGTGGCTTTCCCCGGCGCCATTTCGCGTCCGTCAATCGCGACGAACTCACCGTTGGCCCGGCGGATCAGCAAAAAACATCCGCCCCCAATCCCTGAGTTGTGCGGCTCGGTTACGTTCAGCGCGAAGGCGACCGCGACCGCCGCGTCAATTGCGTTGCCGCCGGCCTTGAGAACCTCCACTCCCACCGTGGTCGCCAGCGGATTGCCGGACGCGACGATTCCATTTCTAAACTGCGCGGCAGTCAGAACCGTCGAAAGCGTCAAAGATAGAATCGCTGCTAACCTGCAAAAATAAAGACGCCGGATGGAATTCATGTTCGTTCAATATAACCATTCCGCATTGGATTGAAAACGAATTGCTTGCCCCCGTTGCATCGCTACTCGTCCAGGTCACCATTCGTCGGAGGTGAATTGCAGATGGACCAGAACCGTCGTAGAGTCCTGAATTGAACGGAACCCAGGTGCAAAACAGACTATCGAAATGACCATCTGCGATCACATACGCCCCGGTTACAGGGGCTGGAGGCAAGTATTGCCACTCGTGGGTGTGATCATGTTGCACATGTCGCTGGAACTGAATGCTGAGCCAGTTCGGCCGATCAATTTCGTCAATGACGTCGTACCGATTCTTACCAAGGCGGGTTGCAACTCAGGCGAATGCCATGCCAAGGCTGGCATGGGACAAAACGGATTCCGATTGTCGCTGCTCGGTTTTGAACCGACTGAAGATTACGAACATCTGGTCAAGGAAGCCCGCAGCCGACGCATCTTCCCTGCCGCGCCGGATCAGAGCCTGATGTTGTTGAAGGCTTCCAACACGCGGCCACACGGTGGGGGCGCCCGGCTTCCGATCGATTCGCCCGACTATCGACTCTTGCGGACTTGGGTCAGCCAGGGATTGCCGTTCGCCCGCGAGTCCGATCCAACGCTCGTCTCGATCGAAGTTGAGCCCAAGCGAAACACCATGAAAATGGGAGCGACGCAGCAACTCAAAGTGCTGGCCCATTATTCAGATAAGAGCACGCGGGATGTGTCACGACTCGCCTTGTTCGAAGCCAACGATCGGGCGATGGCGGAAGTCAATGCAACGGGCCTCGTCAAGGTTGAGCAGATACCTGGCAAGGTAGCAGTGATGGTCCGCTATTCCGCAAAGGTAGCCGTTTTCAATGCCTCCATTCCTCTCGGTGCGCCCGTTAATAATCTGCCTCCCGCAAAGAACTTCATCGACAAACTGGTCTTTGCAAATCTGAAACAGATTGGCATCCCGCCCTCAGCGGTCATCGATGACGCCGCATTCCTGCGACGACTCAGCCTGGACGTGGCCGGTCGAATGCCAACGGCAGACGAGGCCCAAACTTTTCTCACCAACGCAGGAAAAGATAAGCGGGACGAGCTCGTAGAAACGTTTTTGGACAGCCCGGATTACGCCGACTTTTTTGCCAACAAATGGACTTCTCTGCTGAAGAACCGTCGAGATTCCCCGGCTGACATCACCGCCAATTTCGCTTTCTTCTCATGGATGCGGGACGGATTACTGGCCAATAAACGGTATGACCAGATGGTGCGTGAGCTGTTGGCCGCTACGGGAACCATTCTCGGAAACCCACCGGTCGCCTGGTACAAACGGGTGAAGGATCCCAAGGAACAGATTGAGGATGTCGCGCAGTTGTTTCTCGGCGTGCGCATGCAATGCGCGCAATGCCATCATCATCCGTTTGAGAAATGGAGTCAGGAAGACTATTACAGCCTGACCGCCTTCTTCAGTCAGGTCGGCCGCAAGCCGACGGGGATTCAGGGTGAAGACATGATTTATCACAAGCGCGGCATCGCGCAGGCCAAACACATGAAGACGGGTTTACCCGTCAAGCCAGCCGCGCTCGGCGACAAAATTCCCGAGATTTCCGCCGATGACGATCCGCGCCTGCGCCTGGCCGACTGGATGGGCAACAAGAACAATCCGTTTTTCGCCAAGGCCCTGGTGAATCGTTACTGGAAACATTTTTTCAAACGCGGCCTGATCGAACCGGAGGACGACATTCGCGATACCAATCCGCCGAGCAATCCTGAACTGCTCGATGCGCTCGCGAATCACTTTCTCGAAAGCGGATTTGATCTGAAAGATCTGGTTCGAATCATCACCCAATCCCGAACTTATCAACTCAGTTCGATTCCGAATGAGCACAACCTCGTCGATTGGCAGAATTTTTCACGTTTCTATCCGAAGCGTCTGCAGGCCGAAGTGCTGCTGGATTCGATTGATCAGTTGACGGGCGCAACAACTTCGTTCGCCGATTTGCCGCCGGGAACACGAGCCATTGCCCTTCCGGATAACAGCTACAACAAATCGTCTCCATTTCTCGGAGTCTTCGGCCGCCCTGAAGGCCAGAGCGTCTGCGAGTGTGAGCGTGTCGAGTCATCGAGTCTGTCCCAAAGTCTGCATCTAATGAACGGCTCCGACATCAAGGCGAAGCTAAAAACCAACAACGGTCGCGCCGATCTTCTCGCGAAAGGCAAACAATCGAACGACGAGAAGATCGAGGAATTATACTTCGCCGCCTTCGGGCGAGAACCACGCGCCGCTGAGCTGAAGTTTTCCATCGATTATCTTGAGACTCCACTTACCGACGCAAACGGGAATTTGATCAATGAATCGACGGCTCGCCGTCAGAAGTTTGAAGACCTCCTTTGGGCACTGCTGAACACCAAGGAATTCCTGTTCAACCATTAGTATCATGTTCCAACCAAGATTGTTTTTTACTCAACTGGCTGTCGGTGTTGTCGCCGTCGGAATGGCGGCATCGGCGATGGCTCAATCGGTGGGCCTGCCCGCCCCCAGACTGCTCACCACCCTGCCGATGGGCGGCCAGCTCGGCACGACCTTTGAGATCACGATCAGCGGTGAGAACATCGACGGCGAAACGGAACTGCTCTTCTCGCACTCCGGCATCACCGCGAAGCCAAAAGGCGACGGAAAAGCGGATGAGAATAAATACATCGTTACCATTGCGAAGAACACCCCGGTCGGCATCCACGAAGCGCGGGTGATGACCCGTTTGGGCGTTTCGTCGTGCCGCGCCTTCACCGTCGGAACGCGCCCTGAGGTAACCCGTGCAAAGCCAAATACCTCACTCGCGCAGGCACTGGAACTCAAACTGAATTCCATCTGTAACGCGACAATGAGCCCCCGCGCAGTGGATTTCTATTCGTTCAATGCGAAGAAAGGGCAACGGATTGTGGCTGAGTGTGCCTCGAAGGGAATCGATTCGCGCTTGAACTCAGTCCTGATTATCGCCGATGCGACCGGACGTGATTTAGTTGTGGACCGACTGGGTGGCCTTTTGGATTTCAAGGCCCCGGCGGACGGAAAATACATCATCAAAGTTCACGAACTGACTTACAAAGGTGGAGCGCATTATTTCTATCGACTGGCTCTGTCCGAGTTACCCGAAGGTGCGCCCATTGAACGACATCCCACCACGATGACGGTGAGTTCGTTCTCGTGGCGACCGGAATTCAAACTCGACCTCGCGGATACGGTAGAGAAGGAACCCAACAATCAGCAGGCACAAGCGCAGAAGATTGCCCTGCCATGTCAGATTACGGGTCGGTTCTTTCCTGCGGCAGATGTGGACACGTTCGAGTTCAATGCAAAAAAAGGCGAAGAGTGGTGGGTTGAAGTCGTCTCCGAGCGCCTCGGATTGCCGACGGATCCATTCGTCCTGATTCAGCGGGTCGGAGCCAAGGATGGAAAACTGACTGACATCCTGGAACTCAACGATATTGCGCCACCCATCAAACCGTCGAGCAACGGCTATTCCTACGACGGACCACCCTATAACGCCGGTTCCGCCGATGTGCTGGGCAAATTCACCGCAAAGACCGATGGACTTTACCGGCTTCAGGTGCGCGATTTGTTTGGTGGCACCCGAAGTATCCCGGAACACCGTTATCGATTAATCCTTCGCAAAGCACAGCCCGATTTTACCCTGGTGGCGTGGGCACTACACATGAATCTCCGTAATGGCGACCGCAATGCCCTCTCAAAACCGATCGCCCTGCGCAACGGCCGGACGATGGCGTTTGAAGTGGTCACCGTTCGGCGGGATGGTTTCGATGGCGAAATCGAACTCGGCATTGAAGGACTTCCCAAAGGCATGAGCTCGTGCGGCTTCAGCATTCCCAAGGGCAAGACCCGCGGCATTCTGACAATTACAGCCGCCGAAAACGCTCCTCGTTCAATGGCGGGGGCGCAGTTATTTGGGCGCAGTAAAGTTGAAGGAAAAACGGTAAAACGCCAATGCCATCTGGCGTCAATGCAATGGCCGGTAAAAGACGCACGTGGCGATATTCCCGCACCGCGACTATTCGCCGACGTACCTGTTTCTGTCGGTGGCGCAGAGGGAGCGCCAATCACCATTCGACCAAAGGAAGCAAAGATTCTCGAAGCCAAAGCTGACCAGAAACTGACTATCCCCCTCCAACTGATTCGCCGGGGAGAGTTTTCCGGAGCGACCATTAATCTCAAAGCATTTGGACCCGGATTTGAGAAGTGCTCCATCAGTGCGCCGCTCAAAGAGGATAAATATGATGCTGTCCTGGATCTGGCCGCGTTGAAGATTCCACCCGGTGAACACGCCGTGGCTTTTTATGGCAGCGTGGTTTCCAAATATCGGTATAATGATGCGGCGATCATTCTGGCCGACGCCGCACAGAAAAAGGCCGCCGCCGAAGCGAAGGCAAGTGTGGTACTGGCGAAAAAGCTCGCCGATGCCGCCAAAGCAGCGCCCGCTGAGAAAAAATCAGACGCAGAAAAAGCAGCAAAAATGGCCACCGAAAAACAGCAGGCCGCGGAAAAGGCGAGCGCCCAGGCGACCAGTCGCTTTAAGTCGCTCTCCAGTAGTGGACGACCGGCTGATATCGTCGATATTGTCGTCTCAGAGCCGGTTCGGATTCGGGTCCTGCCGGCTGAAAAGAAATAGTATTTTTCCATGAAAGATTCTTCTTCAATTGTTTCGTGTCCCGGGCCATTGAGCCGACGCAGTTTCATGCAGTTCGGACTGGGTGCCTTTGGCAGCTTGAGCCTCCCGGGCATGCTTCGACTGCGCGCCGAAAATGCGCTCAAGTCAAAAAGCGAACGGACTGCGGTAATCCTCGTCTGGTTGCCCGGCGGTTGTTCCCACATCGACACCTACGATCCCAAACCGGAGGCCAGCACTGAATATCGCGGGCCGTTTGAAACGATTCCGACCAAAGTTCCCGGGACGCGTATTACGGAACTGCTTCCGCTGCAGGCGAAGATTGCTGACAAGTTTACCATCGTTCGCTCCATGGTGAATGGAGCGGGTGGTCATCCGGCCGGATCCATGCAGATGTTTTCCGGCGACACCGACACCCGGGACAAACCCCGACCGCGTCTGCCCGACTGGATGTCGGTGGCCAATTATGTCCGGTCGCAATCCGGGAAGCGCGATAATCCCCTGCCGCGTTCCATCGGCGTGCCATCGCCTTCATCCTACGCAGGCACGGCCTATGTGGGTGACGCTTACTCGCCGTTCAACGTCACCGGTGATCCCAACAGCCCGAAATTCAGCGTGCCGAATATTGGCCTTTCTGACGCCAACGAATCGCAACGCATCGGCCGCCGCGTCACCTTGCGCGAGGGACTCGACACGCTGGAACGAGCCTTCGACCGCGAAGGCGAGACGGGAGCCTTGGACGAATTCGAACAGCAGGCCCTGACCCTGTTGACCAATCCACAGGCGCGGGATGCCTTTGATCTCTGCAAAGAAGACGAGGCCACTCGTGACCGGTATGGCCGCAATAGGTGGGGACAGCAACTGCTCCTCGCTCGCCGCCTCGTCGAATCTGGTGTGGATATCATCACCAGCACACTCAGTGGACCGCTTTGCGGACGCGTGAACAATTGGGATGATCACGCCGTGAACCATCACGTTTTCGACGCCCTCCGGTTCCGGGCTCCTGCTTACGACCAGGCAGTCAGCGCGTTGATCGAGGACATCTACAAACGGGGCCTGCACCAACGCGTGCTGGTCGTTGTCACCGGCGAGTTCGGGCGCACCCCGAAAGTGAATTACCAGGCGAGTACCGGCGCAGGCAACGCCAGCGCTCCAGCCGGCACCAAGCAACCCGGTCGCGATCATTGGCCACGTGCCTTTTCAAACATCTGGGCCGGGGGCGGCATCCAGACTGGCGGAATCATTGGCGCCTCCGACAAACGCGGGGAAGACGCCATCTCCCGTCGTTTCGGTCCGCAGGATTTCATCGCCACGATTTACCACCATCTGGGGATCGACTACCACAAGACTACTATCCGGGACTTCAACGGCCGCCCTACTCTCATCGTCGATCAGGGGAAACCCATTCCCGAATTGATCGCCTGACCAACGGGCCCGGAAAAAAGTGTTCAGCCGGTCGTTGGCTCCAGCGGCGTTGCGCGAGCAGTGGGTTCAAGAATTGGCTGGACAATTCGCGCCAGCGTCTTGGAGTGCGTGCGCGAAAGCACCGCTTTCCTCGAGGCGGGATGCCGGGTTGGGTGGGCGAAGGAAATTATGGAGACCCTCCGCGAAGGGCAATGCGGTGCTCAAAGATCAGAGGCTCGACATAGCCTCGCCCCACCTGGAGTTGCCGCCGCGTCGCCAACGGTGGGGCGACCTGTCCCCACGCACCCGTGTCGTGGACGCTACGCGGAGCCTCAAACTGAAACTCCAAAGAAGAAAAAAGGAGCGGTCCGATAGAACGACATTTGACAATCGATGTCCTGAGCCGAAGTGCCGTCGTGCGCTGTGGCCGAATAGCCATGCTCCGGTTGTTGGCGCAGGTGACGTGGCGTGGGCAACCGGTTCAAGAAGTGGCGGACGACGTGCGGACTGACATCGAAAACGACTTGAGATACGTCAAACGAAGGCGTAAACAGGGGAGGTGCATCAAACGGGCCACCAGACCAGTTTGAAGTCCGCACTACAGAAGCGAATCTGCCGGTTGAAACCGGTCACCAACTTGGGATCGATACAACCACTGTCCGCGAATCTTCATCCGGTCGTTGACCAGTCGTACTCCACTCCTCTTCCTTTTCATCGAAAGGGTAGAACGAAATTACGGTTGCCTCGACAGCCTTCGCGTCAATTTTTCAATTCTCGGACCAACCCGTTTACGGACGGAATTTGGCTTAATGGTGTTATGGATTCGAGGCCACGCTCTGACTTGGCTTGGTCCTTGTGAAATTGATTGACTCTCAATTGAGACATGGAACTCTCGGCCAATTCGTACTTTTGGAATTACAGCAGCTTGCATCGAGACGGTACGGCATGTTGCCCATTGCTAGAGTTTATTACAATCGAAGTCGTATGAAACGTTGCCGTTCTACCGTCGGATTCTTCGTCGCGTTCTTTGGTGGACTGGCTGCGATTAATGCCCAGAATTCTGTTCCGTCCGCTGAATTCGTTCAGTTTATTTCAAGCGTTCATCGGTCGAGTTCGGTATTTAAGAACGTGGCCGGAGCAGGGGAACACGCGGCTTCCGGTGAAACATTTTTGCTCACTGGAGACTGGTGGGATATTGAGGCAAACAAGGTGATGCGTGTCTACTATACAAATCGGCTTACGAAAGATCACGAGCAGGCTACGGATCTTAGTTATTGGGATCGCGGGCGGGATCCGCAGCCAAGGATTGTCTTCCGACATCGGGGTGAAAGACTTGACCGGTCTTTGTTCAATTCCGGGTCGCTCGCCCAACTGCAAAAAATCAAATTGACTCAATCAAGTATTGGACGGGGAGACGTAAAACCCGGGGTAACGTTTGTAGCAAAGACTACAAACGGTAACCTCTATACTGCTGAAGTTGTCAGGATGTATCCATACGGTGCAATTAGTCCGTATCGCTGGTTGCACATCCGATGGAAATCCTACGGATTTGCACCGCCACCAATGGATATTACGGGAGACTGGGTTCACGATCTTTTGGAAGGTAAACTCACTGTAAACAAGAGTCTACCAGGGGGTGGCACACGCCGATATGACATAGGAGTAAAATTCGATCCCCGCGTGCGACTACAGGTGAAAACCAAATACCCGAAGTCGGGCTTGCTGCTTGGCCGTGGCCAAAAACTGCTCGTCGAGATTGAAGGATTTGTCCCGGCCGAGTATGGACCAGTTTACATATCTGCAAATCCAGTCTTCCGTGGAGAGCGGGTCACAGGGAAAAAGGTATTTAGCCCCAATAAGCGGGGTGGCTACGGACCTGGCAATTTCAATTGTCAACAGTGGGTGCAGTATCCTGGCAAGTCCGCAATCGATGAGTTTGTGATTGGAGTGTCCCCAGTAGGCG
>CALBIE010000200.1 GCA_937893495.1 uncultured Verrucomicrobiales bacterium
CCCCGCAGAAACTTCCACAGTGGTCATCGCCGCACTCCATGCCTTCACATGCCGGCTCACAATCACAGATCCCATCTTCGGAGCAGAAGGAGCCATCGTAGGCAATGCACTCTCCGCACTCGAGAGTTCCCCCGCAACTGTCGTCTGCGGGCCCACATTCCAGATCTAAAGAGGTGCAACTCTCCGGTGCACAGCAGGCTCCGTCGACGCAGACTTCGACTTCATCGCATCCGCAGTCGTCGGCGCAAATCTCGCAGGATTCGCCGAGGTCGATATCGCAGCTTCCGTCGCCGCAGTAAGGCTGATAGACACAGCCCCCGTCCTCGCATAGAAAGTGATCCTCGCATCCACCGCAGGTTCCCCCACAGCCATCATCGCCACACTCGCGGCCGGTGCAGTCCGGGCTGCCCGGGATGGTTACCCGGTGTTTTCAATATCAAGTGATGTGCAGGGTTCCACCGGCATCGCCGCTTTTCAGAAAGCAATTGCCGGCCGGCACATCGAGGTCGGGATTGCCGAAGCCAATATGATCAGCACGGGCGCGGGTTTCTCCAAGGTCGGATTCGTTCCGATCGTGGATACGTTCGGCCAGTTTGGCGTCACCAAGGGTAATCTCCCGTTGACCATGGCGGCGTTGTCGCAATCGCCGGTTATCGCGATGTTTTCGCACGTTGGTTTCCAGGATGCCGCCGATGGTGCTTCGCATCAGGCGACCACGTATTACGCCGCGGTAAGCGCGATTCCGCACACCGTCGTGATTACTCCGTCGTGCGCCGGCGAGGCTGAATTCCTGATGTACGAGGCGATTAAGCGGTTTGCCGAAGATCGCATGGCGGGCGGCGATGGCGAGAGTTATATTTTCTTCGTCGGTCGCGAAAACTATCCGATTCACTGGCTGGAGAATCCAGATTATGTCTGGGGGAAGGCACAAATTATCCGCGAAGGCAGCGACGTGGCTATCGTGGCGTGCGGCGTGTTGTTCAGTCGGGCTCTGGAGGCGGCCGAGCAATTGGCTGCCAAGGGTGTCAATGCGACGGTCATCAATAATCCGTTTACCAATCGCGTGGATGTGGAGACGATTGGCGATGCCGTGAAGAAATGCAATGGACGGTTGATCACCATCGAAGATCACCAGATTATTTGCGGCATGGGCGCCCAGGTTTCACACGCCCTGTCACAAGCTGGCATTGCTCATCGCGCAAAATCACTGGGTATCGGCGGCGAATTCGGTCAGTCGGCCTACCTCGCCGCTGAGCTTTACGATCGGCACGGACTGAGCGCGGGCAAGCTTGTGGAAGCCGCAGAATCGTTGATGAAATAGTTTTTGGTCAACGATCTGAAAACGAGAGAGGCGCCGGACATTCGACGCCTCTTTTTTTGGACTACAATGGGAGTTCTGTTCAACTCGGTTGGGAGGATTGGGAGTCTTCGTCTATCGGCGGGCCGACATTGTTTGATTCAACAATGACTTCTGACTTTACCGGCGAATCGAAATCGGGAGCTACAGAGTGGACATCATCGACCGACGAATTTGATTCGGAACTCTCGGACTTATTGTCCGTTGGCACATCTTTCGGCTGTGATTCGGTATCTGAATCAGCAGTTCGATCAAGCTTGGGTGCGGCGGGTTGCCATTCCTTCAGGTATTGAACAACGTCGCCGTAAAACTCATCAAGTGTTTTTAGAACCGAGTCAATAAATGACCGTTTTCCAGTCGCTCTTTTGGATCCCATCGAGCGAAAAATCGAAATTGTGAAAGATACAATTTCGCGGTTGTCGACCGGAACCAACAGCGATTGGTCCTTGCGCACGTTGACCAGAAGGTCGGAATTGGATGTTCGAGCGCGGTGTCCCCAACTTTCCAAACGAAGGTTTTCGGGCGCCGACTTCAACTGCCGCAAGAGCCAATTGATTCTCGTCGCTGCTCGACCCGTTTTTGGAGCACTTACCGTCGTTGACGCGATAATTTGCTCGGCCCGCAAATCAGCGGTTAAGCGTATGTTTCCCACGGTATTTGGGATTCGAAGATCGGCCGGCATTACACTGTGCTGAACCATCGACTCAACAATGGTGTTTATTCGGAGAGAAATATCGCCTCTTTCCTTGGATGAGAGGATTTCTTGCACGTCTGTTCCAAGTTTTCGCCCAAGCCGTAACGCAGCGAAAGACACGAGTTCCTCCCACTTGCCAGCTACCTCGATCGATTCCTTGTCTGATTGGCGAAGCGTTCCGTGCTTTACTGCGTCACGCACTTTTACCCAATGCTCTCCCATGTCACAAAAATCGATGGAGCCGGCGTTGGGGTGCTGTAGGTATCGGATCAACTCACCGAGGATCCAAGCCTGATCGGGATCCGCCACGCCGTAATGGGACTTTTGCAATACTGCCATCGTAATCACCCTCGACCACGAAAGGTGATGCAATGCAACTTTCTTCGCTTTGCGCTTGTCAATATCTACAGGATGCTCACCTGGAATCTTGGCGATCTGATTTGAAATCGTGATAACACAGTCGTATTCCTGCTCTTTCGCCAAATCCAAATACGCCTCAATCTGTTCTTTTTCGAGATCGTTAGTTCCGGTTTTCACCTCCACGAGTGCGGTCCACGTTCGCGTGCCGCGACTTGTTTGGATTACACCGTCGGGGCGAACCTTTCGGCCGTCCTGCAACTCAAATGAAACTTCAATGAACGTGTTGAGTTTGTTCTTCGGTGCTCCCAATGGTCTGGTTATCAGCAAACCAAACTCGTTCACCGCTGAAATCACGGCCAAAAGCGCTGAGGTGGCTCGGCGCTCTTGTTCCTCGGCATTCCGAATTCCCGAGACTGGTATTAATCTCGCAGACTCCCAATCACTGCTATCAATTTCATTCTTCATCCCGTTCTCCCTTTAACGTATGGCCTTACGTTTGATCGATTGTGCAAATGAAGCAATGCAAACTCTCAACCTGAGGAGGACGGTAAAAAGGGGCTGAAGAACTGGCGGTTGTTGAAAATAGAGTGGCGAGCGATAGGTCGCCATTCAAGCTAATCTT
>CALBIE010000201.1 GCA_937893495.1 uncultured Verrucomicrobiales bacterium
GCTGGCCCGGTTTGATCCGAAAAACTTTGTCACTGCCGGCGAAGTCAGTTTTATCGAAGATGGACACGGTCGGATCCGCGCGTTCAATCTCGACTCCCGTTTGACCGCCCGAGTGACATCCTACCTGCAAACCCATTCACCCATCCCGGTTCTGCAACCAGTGCCGCCGGATTCTCCGCCGGTTGGAGCAACGGATCAAGAGCCCGATGAGCCAGTAACAGATTCGGTGATCCACGACATGGAACCGGTGCGGCGTTCGCTCAAGCACCCGACCTTTCTCCATTCTTCGCGGCAACCTCGACGCGTTGACATCGATGCCCCGCCGCTCAAGTCCGCGGACGATGCCTTCAGCCTGAAACGTACCGCCCAGCCGGACATCCCCCGGCGACGACCGCGCTCCTATTCCCAGCGCAAATCATGAAAGCTGCCCCGGTTAAATCTGCCAAAGTCGATGATTGCTGGAATCGCATCGGTATCTGGGGTGACAGCAGTTGCGGGGAGTTGACCGCTCATTTTCATTGCCGCAATTGTCCGGTGTATGCAAGCGCAGCGCAGCGTTTTTTTGATTCGCGACCACCGGCCGAATATCGCCGGGAATGGACAACGCACCTGGCCGAAGACAAACGGGCCGAAACCCTCGGCACGCGGGCGGTGCTCATCTTTCGCATCGGTGATGTCTGGCTGGGAATGCTCGCCAGCGCGGTGGATGAAATCGCCGAGATCCGCCCGATTCACTCACTGCCTCATCGTAAAAACCCGGTCCTGCGCGGCGTCGTCAACGTCCGCGGCCAGTTGCTCGTTTGCCTCTCACTCGGAAACTGGTTCGGCATCGATCGCGGCGAAGAAGAGCGCATCGAGTCGCCTTCCCGCACTCGCGAGCGACTGCTGGTCACGCGCGCCAGCGGCGAACGACTGGTCTTCCCCGTCAGCGAAGTGCGCGGAATCACCTATTGCGAACTCGACAATCTGTCGCCCACCGACCGCTGGAATGACACCGAAATGGCCCCCTTCTGTCTGGGCACGATCGACTGGCGGCAGGAACAGGTGGTCATCCTCAGCGAAAACTCATTATTCAACGCCATTGAAGCCAAAATCATATGAGTGACACCGACCCTGAGGATCTCAGCAGTTTTTCGATGCTCGATCTGTTTAAGGTCGAGGTGGAAAACCAACAGGCGGTCCTGAACAGTAGTCTGCTCGCCCTGGAGGAGGATCCGACCGAACCGACGCGCCTGGAAGCCTTGATGAGGGCGGCTCACTCGATCAAAGGCGCGGCGCGCATCGTGAATCTCGATGTGGCCGTCAACGTGTCCCACTTGATGGAGGATTGCTTTGAGGCCATTCGCAGGAATCCAGAAGCGCTGGTCGAACGATCAGTGACTGGATTGCTTGATCGTCCGGATCTTTCCGCGAGCTTTCGTCAACAATCCTCCTTCCTCGGACTGTTGACCGACATCATGCTCGCCAGTACCGATCTACTCGGCCAAATCGCCGCGACAACTGAATCACAAATCGGCATTTGGGAGAATGAGCGAAAAGGCGACATCGACGCCTGCCTGTCAAATTTGCGCGTCCTGAAGGAACTGCAGGACCAGTCCAGTTCCTTGCCGAAATTCGGCGAATCCGTAGCAGGCTCAACCACCACTCCGACGCCCCGTGAATCCGATGATGCTCCCAACGAAGAGCCGACGGATTTGTCCGGTGACTTGAGCGGATTCTCGATGCTCGATTTGTTCAAAATGGAAGTCGAGAGCCAGAAAACGGTTATCACTGACGGCCTGCTGGCGCTGGAAACGGATCCTGCGGATTCCAATCCGTTGGAATCCCTCATGCGGGCGGCCCACTCGATCAAGGGCGCGGCGCGCATTGTGAATCTCGACGCGGCGGTGAAGATTGCTCACTTAATGGAGGACTGCTTCGAATTGTTTCGCAAGCGCCCGAATGATCTGGCTGAGAAATCGGTGAAAGGCCTCCTCAACCGCCCGGATATCACTGACAAGTACCGTCAGCAGACGACCTTCCTTGGCCTGGCCACCGACATCATGCTCGACGGGATTGATTTACTCTGTCGGATCGCGTCCACGCCGGAGCGGGAACTCAACCGCTGGGAGACCAATCGCAGAATAGAAATCGAAACCTGCCTGGGCCATCTCAAAGCCTTGCGGGAACTGTTTGAATTCAAGGCACCGGCAAATTTGAACCCAGGGCAACCGAAGAAAAATGCAGCGGTTGAAAAAAATGACTCTGCCGATGAACCGGCGCCGTCAATCGCCAAACCCGTATCTGAGTTCCTCGCGCAAGACAGCTTCCTGCGAATCACCGCCGGCAATTTGAACCGGCTGCTGGGACTGGCGGGCGAACTGCAGTTGGAGGCGCAACGGCTCAAGCCGTTTTCCGACAACCTGCTGCGCCTCAAGCGCAAGCTGACCGAGCTGAATCTTTCCCTCGATGACCTGCGCGAAGTGGTCACGGCTCACGGCGCGAACACGGCCGCGCACGGCAAACTCGCCAACGTCCGCCAGATCGTCAACGAATCACGCCAGTTTCTTGCCGACCGCCTTTCGGATCTTGAGGCGATGGGCCGCCGCACAGCCAGCGTCTCCAGCAACCTTTATGAAACCGCCATCGCCTGCCGCATGCGTCCGTTTACCGACGGCGTGCAGGGTTTTCCGCGAATGATTCGTGATCTGGCACGCCGCCTGGGCAAGCAAGTGAAGCTGGAAATCGTCGGACGCGACACGCAAGTGGATCGCGATATCCTCGAGAAACTCGAAGTTCAAATTACGCAATTGCTCCGCAATGCGCTCGACCACGGCCTCGAAACGCCCGAGGAACGGGCGCAGGCAGGCAAGTCACCGCAGTGCCTGTTGACGCTGGAAGCACGCCACAGCAATGGGAAGTTATTGATCTCGGTGAGTGACGACGGTCGCGGCATTCACTACGAAAAACTTCGCCAATCCGTGGTCGCGAAAAGCCTGACGACAGCGGAAACCGCGGCCCGCCTCTCTGAAGCCGAACTGCTGGAATTTTTGTTTCTCCCCGGCTTTTCCCAGAAAGAACAGGTGACCGAAATCTCCGGTCGCGGGGTTGGCTTGGACATTGTTTACAACATGGTCAAGAGCGTTCGCGGCACCGTGCGAATCTACACCAACCCCGGCCACGGGACACGCTTCGAACTGCAACTGCCACTCACGCTTTCGGTACTGCGCGCGTTGCTGGTGGAAATCGACGGCGAGCCCTACGCCTTCCCGCTCGCGCAAACACTTCGCACCCTGAAGACGGATACCCATGAAATTCGAACGGTGGATCAACAGCGCTTGATCGCATGCGACGGCCATGACGTACCAGTGATCTCGTTGCATGCGATGTTTCATCGCCCGGAGCCCGGGATGAATGGCGCGGTGTCAATGGTGCTGGTCGGCGAACGGGACAAGTCGTACGCGTTGCAGGTGGACAGGTTTCTCGGCGAACGCGAGCTGGTCGTCCAGTCTCTGGATGCGCGCCTTGGCAAAGTGCAGGACATCAGCGCGGGCGCGATTCTTGAAGATGGCAGCCCCGTCCTGATCCTGGATGTGCAGGACCTGATTCATGGTTCCGAAAAACGTTTGTCCGAGCGTTTAACCGGCGAATTGGCACCGGAAACGGAGATTGCAACAGGTGCCGCCGCGTCGCACCGGGTGCTGGTCGTGGACGATTCACTGACCGTTCGCGAGATGGAGCGCCAGTTACTGCGCCAGGCCGGCTACGAAGTGGAAACGGCGGTGGACGGAGTCGATGCCCTGAACGCGTTGCGCCAGAAACGGTTTACCCTGCTGGTCACGGACCTCGACATGCCGCGGATGAGCGGATTGGAACTTACCACCGAAGTCCGGCGAGATCCCTTGCTCCACTCTCTGCCGATCATCATGGTTACCTATAAAGATCGCCCGGAAGATCGCGAAGCGGCAGTCGCAGCGGGGGTGAATCATTTCCTGACGAAGGGAGGTTTTCAGGACGAAACGTTTCTCAAGCAGGTGACCAGGTTCATCGGGCAACCGGAATCGGGAACCGAGTCCAATTGATTTTCGCATTGGAATACGAAGCCAAAACCGCTAAGGATACGCACGCTGAAGCCAACGGTTACCCGACAACATGAGCGACGAAACGCCCCAGAACAACCCACCGGACCAGTCCGGCAAGTCCAAGCCCGGACCGTCCAGCAGTGTGGCGCAGGATTATTCGGCAATGGTCTTGCTGGTTGACGATCAGGTAATGGTCGCGGAAGCCATTCGCCGCTGCCTGGCCAATCAGCCCAACGTCGATTTCCATTATTGCATCGATCCCACCGAAGCCATTCGGTTGGCGATTCAAATCAAGCCCACCGTAATCCTGCAGGATCTCGTGATGCCCGGCATCGATGGGTTGACCCTGGTAAGGCAATTTCGCGCCAACCCGGCGACGAGAGAAATTCCCATCATTGTACTTTCCACCAAGGAGGAACCGGTCATCAAGGGGCAGGCCTTTGCGGCTGGAGCTAACGATTATCTGGTCAAGTTGCCGGACAAAATCGAGTTACTCGCCCGCATCCGTTATCACACGAAGGCTTTCGTCAACCAGCTCCAGCGCGACGAAGCATTCCGGGCCTTGCGCGAAAGTCAGCAACAGCTCGTGGACAGCAACACGGCGCTTATTTCACTGAATCAGAAGCTTGAGGAAGCCACCCAGGCCAAGTCCGAATTTCTCGCGAACACCAGCCATGAGATCCGCACCCCGATGAACGGCATCATCGGCATGACCGCGTTGCTGCTGGATACGGACATGACCAATGAGCAACGCGATTACGTTGAAACCGTTCGCGGTTCGGCCGATGCGCTGTTGAACATCATCAACGACATTCTCGATTTCTCGAAGATCGAGGCGGGTAAACTCGACCTTGAAAAACATCCCTTTAATCTGCGGACGTGCATTGAAGAGGCGCTCGACCTGCTGGTGCCGCGGACTTCCGAGAAGGGACTGGACCTGACCTACCTGATGGCCGACGACGTGCCGGCTCTGATCGATGGAGACGTTACCCGCCTGCGCCAGATTGTGGTCAACCTGCTCAGCAATGCCGTCAAGTTTACGACGAAGGGTGAAGTGTGTGTTTCCGTGACACGTGAGAAAGACCTGGCGCAGCATTTTGATAACCCGATCACGCTGGCCGAGAACGAGATTTATCTGCGGATTGCCGTACGAGACACCGGCATTGGTATCCCGGCGGATAAAATGGATCGATTGTTTCAATCCTTCAGCCAGGTGGACGCCTCGACGACGCGGCAGTTTGGCGGCACTGGCCTCGGGCTGGCAATTTCCAAACGACTGACGGAGTTGATGGGTGGCCGCATCTGGGTGGAGAGTAACGACGGCCAGGGATCGGTGTTTCAGTTTATTTTTCGCACTGCGCCAACCCGTGGGGCCGCGACCGAGTCCTTCAAGGCACCGGATCTCGACGGGAAAAAGCTTCTCGTGGTGGAGGACAACCCGACGAATAAAAATGCACTGATCCAATACTGCCGCCAGGCGAAATTAAAATTGGAAACCGTTGACAACGCCGACGCGGCCGTCGCCGCAATCGGCAACGGCGGTGACTTTGACGCGGTGCTGATCGACCTGCAGCTTCCGGATCGGGACGGTTTTTCACTCGCCAACGAAATCCGGCAGAAGCCGCAGGGGCGAGATATTCCAATCCTTCTGCTGACCGACACGCGACTTCGCTCGGATGACGAAAGACCGGGCAAAGTCGGAATCGCGCTTTTCGTTTACAAGCCCATTCGACCAAGCCAGTTTTTTGATTCGATCTCCCGCGCCTTCGAAGGCCGCACCAAGGCGGAAAAGAAAGCGCCCGTCTCATCTGAATTTGATTCCACCATGGCCGCACGGTTGCCGCTGCGGATAATGCTGGCGGACGACAACCTGATTAACCAGAAAGTCGGCGCCAAGATGCTCGAAAAACTCGGCTACCGCCCTCAGATCGCGGCCAATGGAGTTGAGGTTATCAAGATGCTGGACCAGCAACCGTATGACGTCGTCTTCCTGGATGTGCAAATGCCGGAAATGGACGGGTATGAGGCATCACGCCAGATTCATCAGAAATGGACCGGCAGTCGGCGCCCGCGCATTATCGCCATGACCGGCAATGCACTCGCAGGCGACCGGGAACGCTGTATGGAAGCCGGCATGGATGACTACGTCGCCAAACCGGTCCGCGTCGCCGAGTTGCAGGGTGTGCTTGAGCGCTGGGGCCAGATCGAATTCAAGGACGCACCCGCGCCTGATGAAACGTCCACGGAACCCGCGCCAGAACAGCTTCTTGACCAGAAGATTCTTGACGAGTTGAAGGAAATGAAATCAAAGGAAGGCGTCCCGTTATTGTGGGAACTGATCGATTTATTTCTCGAGAACGCGCCCAAGCATCTGGACCAGATCAAATCGGAAGAGGCCAGTGTGAGCCAACGCGCTTTCGCGGCTCATATTTTCCGGGGCATGAGCTTGAACCTCGGCGCCAATGCCCTCGGCCATTTGTGTGAGACAATCGAGGATCTTTACAACGACGACAAAGGCCCGGAAGTGCTCCCCCTCGTCCCGAAACTCGAGGACCTTTTCAATTCCACCCGCGTTGAGTTCAAAAAGATTCGGCCCGCTGAGGGGAATAAAGCGGCGACTTCGTGATTTGTCAGCCGGATAGACGGCTCACTCCTCTGGATTGCTTTTTCGAAACTGTGTGCGAGTCATTTTTCCCCACTCCTTCCTGCCGGTAAGGAAGTGCCAGAACCCCTCCACCCGCCACCAGTTGTTCCACTGGCGGTAACCGAAATTCTCGACGACCGCACAGAGCGTCATCATCGCGATATCCCGCGCGCGGACCGTCCGCGATATGAGCATCTCCAGCAAAAGCGAACCGGTGCTGATGAAAATTCCATACGTAATCGTCAGCGCCGCATAGGCGATGAAGAACTCGGTGCTGACGCGATCCGCATACCAGGTCACGGGAACCACGAAATAGCCCACAAACTCAATGATGGGACCAATCACATCCATCAGGAAAAAATAGCCCATGCCCAACACGCCAATGCGGCCGTAACCGGGATTCAATAACATTGAGCGGTGTTTCCAAATTGTCTGCAGCATACCGCGCTGCCACCGTGTGCGTTGGCGCGCCAGTACGGAATAGGACTGCGGTGTCTGGGTCCAGCACACTGAATCCGGCACAAACCGCATCTGGTACGGAATATTGTTCTCGATATAATTACGATGCAACTTGACCACGATTTCCATGTCCTCACCCACGGTGTCATGGCTGTATCCACCCACCTTGACGGTGGCACTTCGCTTGAACAATCCGAACGCACCCGAAATAATCAACATGGCGTTCAAGCGGCTCCAGGCCGACCGCGCGATGAGGAAAGCCCGAATGTACTCAATGCCCTGCAACAGCGGGAAGAGTTGCTTCGGCAGCCGATATTCGACCACCTGGCCAGCCCGCACTTTGCAGCCGTTGACGACACACAAACGTCCGCCCACAGCGATCATTTCCTCCGGTTCCTCGATGAACGGCCGCATGGCTCCCAACAGCGAATCGTGGTCCAGCAGCGAATCGGCGTCCACGGCGCAGAAGAGAGGGTAGCGTGAGAGATTAATCCCCGCGTTCAGGGCGTCCGCCTTGCCGCCGTTCACCTTGTCCACCACGATCAAACGCGGATATTCTTTGCTGCCGTAAATCCCTCGGACCTCCCCATGCGGAACTTCCTCGTGCCAGACGCGCTCGATTGGAGCGAGCCCGAGCCCGTCGATAATCACCTGCATGGTATTGTCCGTCGAGCCGTCGTTCACGACGATGACTTCGAAGTCCGGATAATGCAGAGCCAGCATTGAGCGGATATTTTCGACAATGGTCTCGGCCTCATTGTGCGCGGGAACCAGCATGGAAATGGGCAACGCTACTTCGCTCGTCAGCAACCACCAGGGATCCGTCCGCGCCGCCCGATGCGTGTGGTGCCGCACTTCCAGGAATGCCAGCCCCAGTTGCGCCAGATTTATTCCGCTCTGAATAATCAGAAACCCGAGCACCAACCCGTTCCCCCAAACCAGAATTGTCCAGATCGATTCCATGGTCAAAGTCAGCTGACTGCCACCCCTTTCTCGCGCAAGATTCCCGATGCAATTTCCGCCGCTCGCGGTGAATGCCCAATGGCCGCCGCCATGAGGGTTTTGCGGCCTCGGACGCCCAGCCGAAATAATGCCTCCGCCGCATGGTAGCGAACCCACCAATGGTTGTCGTGCAATAGTCTCTCCAGCTTCGGGATGGCATGGCGCCAACTCATCTGCCCGATGCATTGCGCCGCCTGGGCCCGCATTTCCCAAACCGGATCATCCATCGCGCGCTCAATGGCCCTTGCCCCGGCCTCGTCCCCCAATCGTGTCAACGCCTGCATCAGCGTCATTTGGAGAGTAATGCTCCTCCGTATTGGTTGCGGATTGGCGCTGAATCCGCGTCCGCGGGAAATGAAGTGCGTTCCGCCCGATTGGACGTCTCCGATATCACTCGAATCAAAATGCCTCAGCAAGGACGGCAGAACCCGCGAATCGCCAATATAGCCGAGCGCATCCGCCGCCAGCACCTTCACGTTGTCGGACACATCGCTGTCCAGCACCGCCACCAATTCCAATACCGCCCGGGAACCGAGGGAGCGAAAGATTTGAGTCACCCCCAGCGAATGACTCGGGTCCACCATTGCCAGGCGCGCAACGAGGCCGGCAACGGATTGAACGGCATTCAGTTTCGACAGCGACCGAGCGGCCTCCAATCGGACGCTCACAATGGGATCATCAAGCGCGTTTTCGAGGGCGCTGATTACCGTCGGGTCGTCGAAATAGCCCAGCGCGGAACACGCTTCCGCGCGCTTCCACCATTTGGGCGACGATAATTCCTTGATACCGCGATCGAGAATACCGAGTTCTCGCATCAGATTCACCACGAGGGACGCATAGTCGCCCTTCAGTTTTGGCAGCAACTCGATGAAGACTCGAATCAGGAGTTTCTTGTCCGATGCCTTCAGCTGCGCCTTGAAAGCCGGCAGGGTCTCCGGCTCCTCCATATACTCCAGGGCAACGGCCATGAGGTGTTTCTTCCGCCTGGCCTCGAGCGACTTCCTCTTGGAGACCACGGCCTGGCTGGAGATGAGAACGCAGAGGGAAGCAACCGAGATCCCGGCCAGGATGATGGAGACAAGGTGAACTAGTTGGTAAAGACCCATTCGGTTCTGGTTTGTCAGCTTAACCAGCGAGGCCGGGAACTTGAAGCAGAAAGGCTATTTTTTTGATTCGTCTTCCGACAGTCCGAGCACCTTCCTGATCCGGGCCACCAGTTCACCGGGGCTGAACGGTTTCACCATGTAGTCGGAGGCGCCCATCTCCAATCCCGTCACGATATCCTTTTCACGGCTCTTCGCCGTCAACATGATTACTGGAATACTGGCGGTGGCAGGGTCTGCTTTCATCCGCCGCAGAACGTCGAACCCCCCCATCACCGGCATCATTCCATCCAGCAGTACCAGATCCGGCTTGGAAATACCGATCATCTTCAACGCCTGCTCGCCGTCGCCCACCACCGTGACATCGAACTTCTGCTGTTTCAGCTTGAACTCGATGAGCTGAGCAGTTTGCGGTTCGTCTTCGGCAACCAGGATACGCGCCATATGGCCCAAGGTATTTCCTCAGCCG
>CALBIE010000202.1 GCA_937893495.1 uncultured Verrucomicrobiales bacterium
TTCCCGTCAAGGAGACATACGGCAGAGCGGAGCTCGCAGATGCGGCCTGGCAGGTATGGACGAATCGAGTGACATTGCCAGAGCAGACCGCATATACGGTCGTGGACCTCAAGACGGCGCTCGACAGCTCTTTACTCGGGACGCAGCAAGATTCCTGCGATCGGAGCCTGTTCGAGCACGCGATTGGGAGAGTTGCGGGTTACAGGGTGCGACCCGATCACGGGATGGCAGGTGCTGGATTTTTTGCCATGCTCATTGGAGCATTTCTGTTTGGCGGAGTTCTCTTCCCAGCCAAGAGCAAGCAGCCGTCGCCGAAACAATAAGGGCGTCTTGCCGCGCAGCCGGCAATACACCTCTGGTTGAACAAACCCGGAGGTGCGACCTGGCGCGGGTTGTCGGCTTATGCGTTTTGTGTTTGGGGGGACTGCGGTGAAGTTACCCCCGAAGGCGCTTGGAGGAGGAGTTGAAGCAAGCCCTGACGCGGCCTGGACTCGGTTCCCCTCGGGCGAAGGCCCCGCGAATCCGTGATGCTCGCGGTTGGAAGCCGCGAGAATGCCTCCGCAGACCAGCCAGGACACAGCCTTGCCTTGCCTCCCGTCAGCTTGAAAACGCGGCGGGCGGTTGGCCAAAGAAGAAGGTGAGTCGCTCGTTCCATGACGTCAGGGCGGTCCGCGCGCCAACCAGATCGCTCTAAAGGTGTGCGTTCGTTCATGAGCCCGCCACAAACCGGACAGCAAGGAATGCCGAGCGTCTTGCCGGGTTCTTTTCGACCTTGCTTGAGGCACCGATTTCGAGCGGCACCCGTCTTGGATGCCACTTCCTCGAATGACAAACTTATGTTGCATATGCAACATAAGTTTGTCATTGATAGCCGATGGTTTCAACGAAAGCGGGTCAAAACCGGGTCCGGGACGTTTGACAATACTGCCAGTGAGATTCAGCGGTTCGCCAGCGGTGCGTGACGATTTGCAGGCAAAACCAGTCACGGGTTTGCGGATGAAAACCTCCCGCCGTTGACCGATCTAAATGGGTCGGTTGTCGCTACATTCCCACTGCCGATTCGAGGGATATCCCTACTCAACCTCTTCACCGTCGGGCAATTGACCCGCGCGAAGGAAGGTCTTCACCAACTCGCCTTCGCCGCATACTGTCATCTCGGGAAAGCATTTGAACCATTTGCCAGAGGGAACCACGGGATAGCCATCCCCCCACCGGCCAAACAGCGGCATTTGACTGGTCGAAATCTCGCGCTGACGAATAAGTTCGAGAAGATGGTACAGCAATTGCCGAGGCAGCTTTTCGCGCTGAATCCGGGGCATGACCTATTCCCCGTAGAAGCCTCTGGTGATGGAAGCCTTGATGGCGGCCTGCTCGATGGGGTCGTTTGATTCGACCATCTTTTCCGCCATCACCGCCAATGCCTCCGGTGACAACCGGTTGCTCTTTTCGCGCGGCAGTTTTTCGTCGAAATCCGCAACCGATGCCTGTTCGGTTGGAGGAAGGAGCGTGATTTCCCGGATGATTTCTACCGCTGTCACGCCTCCAAATTATGTCATCCACCAGAATGACGCAACAGTGGGATGCGTTGTGAATCGCCTTTCGACAGGCCCCAGGAATGCCTCGAAATCTTGACTCCCGTTCATTGTGCCGTGCTGTAATTGTCAGATGATGCGGAAACTTCTGGATTACTCCTGCTCGGCGGAGCTTTGGATGCCGGTGAATGCGTCCAACGTCTCAGGGCGCAAGGAATCTTGTTGTTCCATCAGAGGGGTATCCAAAGCGGTGTCGAGCCACCGCACTCCAAGATGCTGGCGCGCTGTTCGTCCGCGTCGGGTTGTCCCGTCATCAGCATCCATCGGCGGTTTCACTGCTCATCCGGTAACTGCGGCTCGGAGACGAAACAACGGATGCCGCTGATTCGCAGGACATCGGCCACTATATTTTGATGGACTCCGGCAGATAGTCAAAGAGCTGCCGTTCCTTGATGATTTCAGCGACGCGAGGAGGCACCTGTTTTTCCCAGGCGGAGTCGCCTTTACGAATTTTCGCCAGCACTTCCCAGGAGTAAATCGGCAGGCAATCTTCATCGAAACTGTTGATGCCGGCGATGAACTGGTTTTCGGCCAGATACGCGTAGAGATGCCGGAGATGCGGCGCGACCTGAAGATTGTCCGCCGCGATCAGTTCGCCCGTCGCCGGATCGCGCCACGGATAGGCGTATAGTTTCAAATCGTTCTTAAAGAGGCGGCCGAAGCTCTCGAGGATTCCCCCTTCGAGGGAGCTGTAAAACTTTTCATCGAATAATTCGCGCAGCGTCGGGATGCCCATCACCACGCCAATCATTTTTTTGGTATACCGAAACAGGTAGGCGGCCAGCTTGTGGAATTCACCGAAATTTGAAATTAACACGTTGTGTCCCAATGCCCCCAGCAGGTCTGCGCGGTCGAGGAAGTCCTCGTGATCAATGTCTTTGCCGTCGGCGAGATTCTTGAGCGTCATCTCCATAAGCATCTCAATCTCGTCGCCGGCGACTCGCGCTTCCTTCACAAACATTGCTTTCGCGTTCTTGAGCATGTTCTCGGTGACGTTCGTGACGGGGCGGAAACTGCCGCGCTCGATCAATAATGCTTTTTTGTAGAGGATATCGGATGGCTGCACGACGGTGCCGTTGGCGAGAAACATGGCTGCGGAAGTCAGGCCGCGCTTGACCAGGTGCAGAGCCATGAGCCGATTGTCCACGCCGGAAAATGACGGTCCACTGAACTCAATCATGTCCACTTCGGCCCGGCCCGGGTTGATGTTTTCGATCAGGCGGTCGAGCAGTCGGAACGGTTGATCAAAATGAAACATCGCCGCATGGATCAGGTTGACCCCCAGGATTCCAATCGCTTCCTGCTGCGGCAGATTGTCCGGATCGAGCAGGCGGGCATGAATGATGATCTGTGACGGTTCCGCGCGGGGCTTTGTCTGGAAGCGGATGCCCAGCCAGGCGTCGCCGTCTTGTTTGCGGGAGTAGCTCGTGGCGGTCACCGTGTCGGCGAAGGCAAAGAAGGTTGTGGATTCGCCCCGTGATTTATCCAGTCGATCGATGAGCAATGGAAATTCATGATCGAGCATTGCCTCCAGACGCTGACGGCTCACATACCGTTTGCCGGGACCGTAGATAGCGTCGCTCACCTCCATGTCATAGGCGGACATGGTCTTGGCGATACCGCTACTGGCGCCGCCCACGCGGAAAAACCAGCGAGCCACTTCCTGTCCAGCGCCAATCTCGGCCAGCGCTCCGTACTTCGTCGGGTCAATGTTTATCGCGAACGCTTTTCCGTGAGGGTCGGTGGGACTGGGCTGTGCTGGTTCGGACATGATGGGTGGGGGAGGAGACGTGGAAACTAATTGGATTTGGTTTTGTCCGCTCCGTCGGTCGGGAGCAATAGATTCATCTGGCGATCGATGAGCATACGAACAAGATTTGCCTCAAACTCCGAAACTCCGCTTTGCTTCAAGTCAACGCGGAAAGCCGGTAGCCACAACTGGTCCACCGGCCGGAAACTCAAATCCTTGCGCAGGCGGGTTTCCAGGTCATCCATGTGCCCGGCACCGTAGAACACCGAAATGTTTTTCGCCGGATTTTCACGCCGCAGTTCTTTCTGCAAATCCTCCAGAACTCTTTGGTTGCGGCTGTGGATGAGCACGGTAAGTAACTGCCGCATTGATTCGGGCACTCCTTGCATCCGCGTGATGTCACCCTTGAGCCGGCCCAGTGTCTCGACAAAAGTCAACTTGACGATGGCTTGAAACTTAGGGTTCGCGCCGACGAGCTTCAAACCGGTGCGAACCAGTTGGCCCATCCAGGAATTACCCTGCATCATTTCGATCAATTGCTTGAAACTCTCATTCTCCTGCTGTTCTGCCTTTTTTCCGGTCGTCGAACTTTTCGGTTTCGAGGTTGAGCGCATCAACTTCTGAATTTCAGCCACGCTGAGGTCGCTTCCTCGAAAATGCGGTCTGGAATAGTTGACCGCGTCGAGCTGGAAGACGAGCCCGAGCGCGTCGGCCAGTTCCGTCTGGAGCGTGCTGCGGTCTGCGTCCGTTTTTCGCGCCGCCGTCTTGGCCAGTTCCAGATCCTTGCCCGAGTAATTGGTTGTTCCCGGAGGGAGAATACCTTCAAACAGCACCAGTTGCTGGGCATCGAGATGATTCTGGAGTCGTTGATAATAATTTGTTTCGCCGATGTGCGAGACTGCGGCGAGCCAGACAACAGAATTTGAGTGAATTGATGAAGTGTATTTCCGCACGGCTACCTGCAGTTCAAATTGTTGGGGACCCGCATTGGTAACGCGCATGAATGACTCGACCTGAATCGTTGCGGGCGGCGATTCGGCGGCCCGCAGTCCGATGATGGAAAATTGCGCCGCAGCCACCAGCATCGCTGCCACCGCAATGAAAAGAACATGGAGGCCAAATACTGAAGTCAGGGAGCACGCCAGCCTCGGGTGTGGCTGGTCGCGCCTCGCGGCCAACATTTTGCGCGTGGGACTCTCACGAACGCTCGGATTATTTCGGTGCGTCCGGGTTTTCCGCGAGGGCGCGGAAAACAGCGCCCGAGGCGGGCGCGCTCCCCATTCCATTGTGGAGTTCGGGTTGAGAAATCTGTTCATCTTGTTCCGCGTCGGAGTGTGACGTGGAAACGCCGTTCGGTCAAAGCCCGCCGAAACGCCGATTCCGGCGAGTGTACTCTTCGAGTGCCTGGAAGAAGTCGGCCTTACGAAAATCCGGCCAGAGGGTTTGGGTGACAACCAGTTCCGCGTAGGAAATCTGCCAGAGCAAAAAGTTGCTGATCCGCATTTCACCACTGGTGCGAATCAACAGGTCCGGGTCGGGCATGTTGTAAGTGTAGAGGTTTTGCGAAATAATCTGCTCATTGATTTCCGCGGGGTCGAGTTTGCCTTCCTTGACCTTGGCGGCAATTGCTCGCATGGCTTCGACGATTTCCGTTCGACCGCCGTAACTGAGGGCCAGGGTCAGTGTCAGTCCGTTGTTTTTTGATAACGCTTCCTGGGTTTTTCTCAGTTGCGCCTGAACGAACTCGGGCAGCCGATAAATCTGGCCGATGACCTCAATGCGCACATTGTTTTTGTTGAGCTCGCCAATTTCACTCTTGAGGAAGCGCGAGAGATATTTCATCAACGTGTCCACCTCCTCCTTGGGACGATTCCAGTTTTCGACTGAGAAGGCGTAGAGCGTGAGATATTTGATACCCAATTCGCCGCAGGCCTTCATCGTGGCGCGCACGGACTCGACGCCCTTGCGATGTCCCTCGACGCGCGGCAATTTGCGCTTCTTGGCCCAGCGCCCGTTGCCGTCCATGATCACCGCCACATGCGTGGGCAGGTTCTCGCGGGCGGCCTTGCTGAGTTGGGCGTGAATGGCGCTCATCGGGTATCGGACCGTATAAGTGTGTATTCGTTCGGAATGGCCGGCTTCGTTATCGTAGCGCGGGCTTCCAGCCTGCTGTCGGCGTTACTTGTTACCATCGCAATCAAGTTGTCAAAACCGGTGGCTTTCCATTGAGCTTGCCCCCATCAGGCCCGTACTCAGGTCTACCGAACGCATTCAGCCGGCATGCCGCCCGCGCCGTGGTTAGACAAAAATGGTCTGCGCGCGATCCGGACCGATCGACACGATTCGCAGTTTGCCAGTCGTCAACTCGGTTATCGCCTTGAGATACTGCCTCGCCTTGGTTGGCAGTTGCTTCCAACTCGCGCACTTCTCGGTGGAGGTCTGCCAGCCGGGGAACTCCTGATAAATCGGTTCGCACAATGCGAGCGCCTCGATGTCATTGGGCAGATAATCAAATTTGACGCGCCCGACGCGGTAACCCGTGCAGACCTGGATTTTTTCGCATGTGTCGAGCCCATCGAGATTCGTAATCGCCAGCTCGTCAAACCCGTTCACCATTGCCGCATGGCGCGTGATGACGGAGTCAAACCATCCGCAACGTCGCGCGCGCCCCGTGGTCGCGCCATACTCGCGTCCCATCCCGTGCAGCAAATCACCGACCTCCTGATTCTGTGTCGGCATCGGGCCTTCACCAACCCGGGTGGTGTAGGCCTTCATCACTCCCAGGACGCGATCCATCCGATGCGGCGGCACGCCCGAACCCGTGCAGGCACCGCCGGCGGTCGTGTTCGATGAAGTGACGTACGGATAGGTTCCGTGGTCGATGTCGAGGAAAGTGCCCTGCGCGCCTTCAAAGAGAATGTTCTTTTTGTCCTGCAATGCGTGGTGCAGATACACCACCGTGTTTTTGACAAATGGCTTCAACCGTTTCCCGGCCTCCGTGTAATCCGCCAGCACCTTGTTGAACGACAACGGCTTGCCGCCCCACGCTTTGATCACGGCGTTGTTCTCGCGAATTCGGATTTTCAATCTCGCTTCCAGTCGATCCGGAATGATCAAATCGATCATTCGCAAGCCGACGCGCGCCGCCTTGTCGCCGTAGGCCGGGCCGATGCCACGCTTGGTCGTGCCGATTTTGTTTTTGCCCTTGTTCTTTTCGCGGATGCCATCCAGTTCCTGGTGGTATGGAAAGACGACGTGGGCGGTCTCGCTGATCATGAGATTGCTGCCCACCTTGACCTTCATCTGCTTGAGCTGATCGATCTCCTCCAACAGGCTCAGCGGGTCAATCACGACCCCATTGCCAATCACACAGATTTTGTCCGGGCGAAGGATGCCCGAGGGAATCAGGTGCAGGACGAATTTTTTGTCGCCGACGATGACGGTATGCCCGGCATTGGCGCCACCCTGCGAACGCACGACGATGTCCGAAGACTCGGTGAGCACATCGATGATTTTGCCCTTGCCTTCATCGCCCCACTGGGCGCCGACCAGAATAGTGTTGGCCATGTTTAGTATTCTTTGATGCGGACAACAAAAAAACCCCGAAATGTAAATTCGGGGTAATCCGCACGGTATTTACCGGGAAAAGCTAGGGAATCGGACCTATGCTGTCAATTTCGATGTTGGAGAGGCGATTTCAAAACCCCGTAGCAGCCGAGGTAACGAGGCTCAAACTTTATTCAAGTCAGAGCCTCCTTACGTTGGCTGCTACGGTTATGCATTGGGTTCTGGATTAACCCGCAGTCGGCGGTGTAAATAAAACCCTGATAATTGGCAAAAGCGCCGAAGCGCGACCCTCTCGGAGCGCGACTCTCTGAGTCGCAGCATCTTTTATAACCCGAACCGCTTCCCAAACTGATTGCGCGCCCTCAGTCTGTTGAGGTTGCTGCGGGTCACAGACCCGCGCTCCGGACGATATCACCCCGTTGAGTCGGTTTCCCTCGGTCGCTAAAGATTTGATGAGAATCGCCTTTTCAAACGGGGCAGATCCCGTAATACTCAGAGCCCGGCGAAAGCAACTCGTGAAAAAGATTTCCATTGTCATAGCAGAAGATAATCCGGTCGTGCGGCAGGGGATTCGCGGGCTGCTGGAAAGCCAGGCGGATTTCCGGGTGATCGGTGAGTCCGACAACGGTTTTGAAGCCCTCCATCTGGTTGAGGAGTTGGTGCCCAACATTCTCGTCACGGATATCGAAATGCCCGGCATGAGCGGGATCGAAGTATTGCGATTCATGCAACGCCTGCAACCGCGATCGCGCGCTGTGGTGCTGTCGATGCATGACAACGAGGCCTATGTCCTCGGCGCGCAACGAAACGGGGCGCTCGCCTACTTGACGAAATCCTCCGCGTCCCAGCATCTGATTCCCGCCGTGCGTTCGGCGATCGAAGGGAAGGTTTATCTGTACCCGCAATTTGCGGATGCCTCCATTCTGGGCACGCCGGCAAAGTCGAAAACAAGTTCCCGCGAATCGCTGGGCCAGTTTGATGAGCGGGAGGAAAAAGTTTTGTGGATGATGCGCGATGGCTTTCCCTCGGATTTGATTTGCGCCCGACGCGGCTTGAAGCCCGATGAGATGCAGACGCTGGTCACGGCGATGATTGCCAAGGCCGGCGTCGGCACGGAAGACCAGCTCGTCCGTCTCGCGCAGATGACCGTGGTGTGAGGTTGAAATTCTCGCGAAGAGTGTGGGTCAGTCGGGGTCGTGTTCCAAAACTTCAGTGAGTCCCTCACACATGGGAATCGGGTGAATTACACTTATGAAACGCAGGCTTATTCACGGGATAATTCTCGGAAT
>CALBIE010000203.1 GCA_937893495.1 uncultured Verrucomicrobiales bacterium
GTCCATCAGCGTGTATCAGGGATTCAATCGGGATTGGATGAAGCGGACGCATGGTTCGTCGCGGATTGGACCGATGTGCTGATGGTTCATTTCGAGGTGGATGAGGCGGTGTTGCAACGGACAATTCCGTTTGCACTTGATTGCCGGGACGGGCGGGCTTTCGTGAGCTTGGTGATGTTCACCATGCGCGACTTGCGACCGGCGCGCGGCGGGGCAATAGGTGAATGCCTGTTTCGGCCCTTTCGCGAACAGCGGTTTCTCAATGTACGCTCGTACGTCCGGCACAAAGGTGATCCGGGAATCTTCTTTATCGCGGAATGGATGTCGGATTGGCTGAGCGTGCAACTGGGTCCGATCACGTATGGTCTGCCGTATCGGAGGGGGAAGCTGGATTACCATTTGGAGAGTAATACGCATGAGTTGTGCGCAGATGACTGGCGGACAGGCAGCGGGTGTCCGCAGCATAGGGGCATGCGGCCTTCAATGTGCGATCTTGATGGATTCACCGGGTGCCACGGTGAAGATTGGTTGTTTTCCGGCAAAGTAGCTGATCGGAAATCAGGCGATGCGTTCGAATGCTTTGTTGGTGGCTGCCGGTCGATGGACCGAAGTTCCGTATCGAAATGTAGTCCAGGTTCGCTGGATGAATTTCTCCTGGAGCGCTACACTGCCTTCACCGAACACCGCAGCAGGAAGCGATTATTTCGAATCGCGCACGAGCCGTGGAAGCAGATCGCGGTCCGTCCGCGAATCGGTGACGACACGCTCCTGCGAAACGCGTTCCCATGGTGGCCAGACGCACGGCTTGTCGGAGCGAACTATTCTTCGGGCGTTGTAGATGTTCGGATGGGGCGGCCGATCTCGATTCGCGATAAACGGTGATACCAGTTTCTGCCGGGAGTCAGAGACCTCCGTGGATGGAACATCTCGGAGAAGTGGCGACGTTACTGAAGGAGTAGGCACCCTTGGATGGGCAAACAGGCAACTGACCACCTTTCAAGTATTTCATAACACTGGCAATCTCCACGGGTGACGTTGCCACCTTCTTGGTTTCCAGTGCCCACTGCTGGGTCGCTCCGTCCATTTGCTTTAGATTCGCAATGCAGGAATTGTGTCGTGCAATATCGACCGGGGTCTGGCCTCCAGCAGCAGCTCGTTGCGTCTGCAATAGTTGACTCTGAATCTGGCTGTTGGCGCGAAGCATGTTCTCTTGGCTGGATTGCAGGGCAGCGTTTTGTTTCTTCACCGTCGCCAATTCACGAACTGCGGCGCGAAGGGGTTCAATCTCCGATCTCATTTTTTCAACTGCGGCCTTCTGATTCCGCAGTTGGGTGATTTCGCCTCGATACTGGTGAACCTCTTCGGCCTCCTTGGTGAGGCGCTCGATTTCCTTTTCCTGCCCGCGCAAACGTCTCAGTTCCTTGGGGTCCAATTGACCGGATTCCAATTCTGCGACCCGGCTCTTCAATCCGGTCACTTCAATGCCCAGCGCCTTGGTACGCTTCTGCGAGTTGGCAAACAAAGCGAATCCGACAATCGCGGCCAGCGATGTAAGAAGTAGAGGCTTGCTGAATCCGTGGCGGCAGTTTAGTCGCGTTTTCATAGAATGGACTGTACTGATATGCGAACTGGAAATGCAAGTCGAGTAGCGAAAGCCAATTCCATTCAATTCATGACGCTGGCCTGAAGATTCGTTTTCACGGTGATGAATACGGGCGTACGCTTTCCGTTCATTGCGATTCGGTCTCCTGTTCCAGAGCTGACGAATGGTTACTTCGCGGGCATGATTTGTATGGCATCGAGAATAACATAGCCATCGGTTCCAGCATTGGAAACGGTTACTCGATAGGTCGTGCCAGACTTGAACTCGAAAGTGCCGGCGGATATAAATAGCTGGTCAATCGGGGGGCGTTTGCGTTGATTGATTTTTACGATCTCTTCGCCGTTCGAATGAACGATTGTGACTGGGACATTGGTCGCGCGATTACTGTGAGGACTGTAGGCGACGCGGACTTCGTAGCGCCCGGTCTTCTTCACGTTTACGGGAAACCGCGCAATCTGGTGACCCTTTTCGGAATTGCCATCGTGACGATAACCCGCGCCGACCCATGGCCAGACCGTGTGGCCACTCATTGAGAAACCGCTCAGGTCGGCCAGTTCTTCATCGATTACAAGTCCCGGTAATGATTTCGCCTCGAGACCGGGGCGGGGACCCGTCTTTTTCGGACCCGTCCATTTAAGCACCTGCTTGTCGGCAAGTAACCGTTCGTTAAGTTTGGTGTAGCTGATTTCCTGCACCGCAACCTTGCCTTCAATGGCCAGAGATGCGGCGGTTGCCGCGGATTGTCCCAATACCATGAAGACCGGTTCCATCCGGATGGAACCAAATGCGATGTGCGAGGCAGACAGGCAAACCGGCACCAGCAGATTGGCGCACTCCTGTTTTTTCGGAATGATGGAACGGTAGCTGATGGGGTAGGGCGAGAATCCTCCCACTTCCACATCGCCTTCATTGCGGGCGTGACCATTGGCGTCCACATAACGTTGCTGGTTATGCGAGTCCATGGTGTAGGCAGCCAGGCCGATCGCGTCATCAACTTCACGTCGTCCCTGGCAATCATGTTGCGTCATTACGTAGTCAGCCACCAATCGGCGCGCCTCCCGGATATACAACTGTTCCTGCCAGCCGCTCCCCTCAACAAACTCATCCTTCGTCATACCCCACCGCGAGAATTCCTTGCGAATATGTTCCGGCACTCGTGGGTGATTTGCCAGCGTCCACATGAGGCCCTGTTGATAAAGCCGGTGTTGCGCGACAATCTTTTCGCGTTCCGCGTAGGAAGCTTCCGGATAAGCGTAATTCTGGCCGATGAAATCCGTTGAAAACCCCAGTCGATTGTTCGTGTCGGTCTTGCGGTTGGGCATTTCGGAATTGATCCAGGGAGCGCCGGTTTCACCGGCCGAAAAATTGCGAATCAGAAGTTCATACCAAAGCTCGTTGTAACCATTCGGTTTTTGAAACGGAATCCGGTTCGCTGGATGATCGGTCAGACACATCCTGAAGCAGTACGCCTGAATGCGACGGTCCGCGCCGCCTTCCTCACCGGGTCCGTTCGGGTCAATGTGAGGGAGCAATCCGCTGGACGGTTGGCCGGGCCGCACGTAGGGGTCGATTCCCGGCTTGAGTTGATGATGTCGCGCATGCTGGGTTTGCACGCCATTGAGCGTCTCTCCATATTGTGAATTCGCCTCGCGGCCGAAAGTGTAACTCACCCTGGCTGCTGCCATGAGATCGCCTTCGTAGGTCGCATCAATGAACATTCGGCCCTTGAATACGCGGCCTGATTCCATGCGAATGCTGATGATGCGCCATGGTTTGGAATCACTGACGATCACCCCCGACACACGATCTAGGCGTTCCTGATAAACAACCTTGATATCGTTTGAGTGAATCCAATTGTTGTAAATTTTCAATGCCGCACTCGGTTCAAACGTCCACATGGCCTCTTCACTGGTTCCGGTTCGGGACTGCCCTCCGCTTCGATATTCCTCGCGCTTTTGCCAGGTCCATGCCGTTGGTTGTTCATAGTGATGGTGGATGTCCTGATAGAACTCGCGGGCGATTCCACCGATGGCGGTTTTGTTGCCGATATCCGTCTGCCCCAACCCACCGGTCGTCAGGCCACCCAGCCGTTTGGTGGGTTCGATGACCACGACTGAACGATTCATTCGCTTGGCCTGGACGGCGGCTGCCACGCCCGCCGATGTGCCGCCGTAGATCACCAGATCGTATGTTTCCTGCCCGACCATGGAGGACGGTGCGATGAGTGAGGCGGCAACAAAGAGACTGGCACTTTGCGGCGAATTCATAAGTGCTTTAAGAACCATAAATCGCGAATCAAAGGAAGAACAAGAACACACCAGACGGATTATCGAACTGCTATGTCAGGCGGGTAAAACCAGTGTGCTTTATCGGGCCGCCGATGCGCTGTTTAATGTCGCCATCGAGAATTGCTCCGGCCATTTCCGAGAAAACTTCATCCAGCGCGGCAAGGTAAGCGGCGACGTGCCGTGGTTCGTGCGCGAGAGTGGCGTTGAACCCGTTGCCGGAAAGGTATCCGCGCTTCAACATCTGCGCGGTCATCAGCGTGGTCAGGGCGGCGGCTTCCGGGTGATCGAATGCCAACAAAGCCAGTTCCGGTCGGCCGGGCGTTTTCACTGGCAGTCCGTGTTTGCGCCCAAGTTTCTGCCAACCTTCTACGACGAGGGAGCCGATTTTCTCCAGGTGCGCGGGAATATTCACGCTCATCATTTTGCGAACGCATGCGAGGGCGGCGGCGGGTCCAATGCCTTCCGTCCAGAACGTGCTCGAAATAAAGGATGTTTGCGCCGCCTGCATGGTATCGCGATTGCCAATGACCGCGCCGATGGGAAAGCCATTGCCCAGCGCCTTCGCGAAGACTGCGAGATCCGGGTTGACGCCGAACTTGCGATGAGCGCCGCCGAGGCAGAGTCGCCAGCCGATTGAGATTTCGTCAAAGATCAACGGCACGCCGAGTTGATCGCAGCGTTCACGCACGCCTTCGAGAAAACCCGGGTCGGGATCGGTGTGACGGGTCGGTTCCATCACAATTGCGGCTAATTCGGGTCCGTGCTTCGCAATGATTTTGTCGAGTTCGTCGAGTTGATTATAATGAAAGGTCAGAGCAGTGCCTGCCAAAGCGGCAGGCACGCCGCTTGGTTCCAGACCCGGCATGAGATGACCGGTAAGGCGATCAGGAGTTTCATCGCTGCCGGCAACGGACAGGTTCGCTGCAAGATACCAGTCATGCCAACCGTGATAGCCGCAGAGGGCAACTTTTTCGCGGCCGGTAAACGCGCGCGCAATGCGAACGGCGACCGCCATGGATTCGCCGCCGCTGCGGGTGAATCGCGCGTTTTGCGCCCAAGGATGAATTTCGAGGAGCAGGTTTGCCAGTTCGACTTCATCATAGGTTTGCAGGGTCGCCATCGAACCAAGATTCACGCGGCGTATCACGGCCGCATTCACATCCGGATCACTGAAACCAAGGATGCAGGCCAGGATACCGCTCAGGCTCATGTCGATGAAACGTCGTCCCTCCAGGTCAATCACCTCGCAGCCACGCGCCTCGCGGTAGTAAGCCGGCCATTGGTCGGGCGCGAACATTTCCGGTCGCTTGCTGAGCAGTTGCGTGCCGCCGGGGATGATTTCCTTCGCTTCGCGATACGCCGCCTGAACGTCCGGGAGTTGACGCGTCAGTGGCAGGCCAAGCAGTCGCCGTGCGCCGTGGCAGAATATCTCCGCAATGTCGCCATCGGTGAGGTGTTGATTGTGGCATGCCTGTTTCAACGCCAGGAGCGATTCGATACCCAGCAGCGCGGGCTTCGCGAATCGGGAACGGCTGAAGTCGGGCCGGATTTCATCGAGCCACAAAAAACCATCGGCGAGATTAACGCACCGGCTGCGCATTTCCGTGACACAGAAGTCCGCGCCGAAAAACAACCGCGTCGGTCCAAAGGTTTTCAGAATGGCTTCGAAGGCTTCCGGTTCGCACACGGCAGAAGTGTCGAAGTACACGTTGTCCAATCCGCGCAATGAGGCGATGCCTTCGACGGTGTGTCGCCCGCAAAAGCCGCGTGCCGCATGCGCAAGAATCAGCTTTGCGCCTGGAAAGCGTTCACAATGCTGGCGAATGTAAGTCTGGTTTGCCGGTTCGGCCAACGCGCGCGGCAACACCATGTGCAGCATGATCGCCAGCCCACGTTGGTCCGCGAGTTCCCAGGCCCATTCCGGAATGAACTCCTCGCTCGGCGCGAAGAGGGTATCCGTGCGCTCAGCGAAGAGATGATAGACCTTGAAGCCGACGAAGCCGTCGTCGATGACCTGCCGTTCGACGTCTGCCGGGTCCTGCTGCGGCGTGACAATCATGAGGCCGCGCGAGTTTGGGTCGGATTTCATTTGATCGGCGAGAAATCGATTCGCCGGATTCACGTCGAGTGCGCGAGTTGGAAACGGGAAGAACAGCCCACCGGTGGGGCAGCGGTCCGGCATCCACATCGATAGCCGCTCGTCGTAAACCGCCCGCGTGACTTCCGCCGGTCCCGCCGCCGCCAGGGCAGGTGTTGGCGTTCCGAGATCCTCGACCCGCCAGAGATGCGCGTGAGCGTCGAATGAGTTCGGTGGAACGAAATCCTTGAGATGCCGGTCAAAGAGCGCGCAATCATCGTCTCCAACCGTCGCCCAGACGTAGGGGTTGATTTCTCCGGGAGTGTTCATTTCATTTTTCGCCAACGTAAATTGCGTAAACCCTCGCGTCGCCTTCGGGTGGAAAGGTCACCCTGAGCGCCAGTTTCCTGCCGCCCGGCAACGGTTTGGCCCACGCGACCCGACAACGCGTGCCGGGTTCGACAACCTGGACGGCGTCCTTGCCTGAAAAACCGGCGATGGGCCGATCCTTTTCGTCGAGCAATTCAACGGTGAACGGTGCCTTGGCCGAAACGCCGTCGATGTTCGCATAGACCTTCGCGGCACCCTTGGCCTCAAAATGGGCGGTGACGAAATGAGCGGACGAATCCGGAATCTTTCGCGAGAGGAAACCGAAGCCGTCACGCCGCATGGTTGCCAGTCCGATTTCCATGTTCTGTAGTTTTCCGCCAGTGTCCCAATGCGAATACCACATCAACGTCCGTTCACCGACGTTGACGAAGGCGTGCCCCTGCAGGAGTGCGATGCTGTCCCACTCATTGGTCCCGCCGCGCCCGATGACCTTGTGATCGGGAACGGGTTCGCGGAAGTGGATGCCGTCGTTGCTGACGATCAGCCCGAGATCGATGGCGACGCCCTGATTCCAGTATTTGCCGTCCCTGGGTTTTTGTTCGGCATCCTGCCACCTGCCGTAGAGGCCGACGATCGCATTGCCGCGATTCCAAAGACCGGCGCCCATGTGCGTCTGCTGGCCGTCGATGGCGGTTCCGGTCAATTGGCCCGGCCGCGCGAAAGACGTCGCCTTGGCCCGCGACCAATGCACGAAATCCGCCGACCGATAGGTTAGCATCACCCGGCCGATCTTGCTGCCATCCATGCGCCACGTCCACGGTGAGATGAGTTGGCCGGGGGCGTAATAAAAATTTCCAAAACGATAGAGGCCGGATACCTCGTAGCGTTCGCCGCCGGCGTTCATGGGCCGGTCACCCACAACTTTCCAACTCAACCCGTCGGGACTCGTCGCGCAAATGAACGCGCCCCAGCGTCGTTCGTTGGGGCCGATGCCGCTGCGGCCGCCGCGCACCTCGTCGAAGGGTGGATGCGCGATGTAAACCGCCTTGTAGCGTCGCTGTGGATCAGGATCATCCGGTTCGTGGATGACGCTGAGAAAGTCGTTCACCTTGGCCAAAGCCGGCACCTCGGATTCGATGAGGCAGATGTTGTTCTTCTTGTTGCCGTTGAAATCCACGAGTCCAAGTTCCGGCTTCGTCCATTTCACGCCATCGGCGCTTTCCGCGTAACACATGGGTCGCCACCAGCCCGGTGCCTGCCCGGCTTTGATTTCGGTTTCGAACATGCCGAGATACCACATGCGAAACTTGCCGCCGATGTGCAGCACGCTGCCGTAAAGAATGGCGTGGCCATGATCGGGCGCACCCGCTGGTCCGCGACGAAGGACGGGGTTGGCCGGATGCTTTTCGGCGCGAACTGGAGTCAGTTGGACATTGTCCCGCCATGGAATCGCGTGGTCATCGAAGGAAAAGAAAACCGCTTCGTTCACTGCCGGCCCGCCGGCGACCGATACCGTGGTTGAGGACGGCGTGGACGCGGCGAACACAGGGTTGGCGGGCATCGTCGCAATGAAAGCTGCGGTAATGATCGGCAGATTGAAACAGGAGTGTGGTCTCAAGATCGGTTTCTTCATCGGATTGGGTGTCTGAGGTTTGTGCCGGGAATTTTCGTTTTTACTGGATGGTAACAGCACTGCCGGAACCGTGCCGTCGGAGCGCGGCCTTGAGGCCGCATAAATGTCCATTCGCCGATTGGGTGTTGGGAATGCCGGAAGCGCTTCTCATTGACCACGTCTCTGCGGCATGAATGCCGCGCTCCGATCGAGGGCAGCGCCCGGATGCGGCCAATCGCCATCGATGGTTCGTTTCTTTCTGCCCCATTAGCGTCAATCAGTGTTCATTAGCGGTTTCTCGGCTGCATGGTTTAGCGTCATTGGGCATTGATTCTCCATCGCTCATTCGGTGGCACGGTGCTCTCTTTTAACATCTTCAAGTCCGCGCCGATTTTCCAGTCGATCAAATCCGGTGTCGCCCAACGGGAATGAGCGTCCTGACCTGTCTGCTTTTGGAACGCGGTGAAGCTTTTTCTAGTGAAGGACGTTTTGTCAAATCGCAGACCACGCAGGTCGTAGATATTGCGATCCGCGCTCCACTTTACATCGGCCCACAACAGCATATCCGGCCTGAGCGGGCCGCGTGGTTTGGTGCTGGCTGCGATGTAATCGTAGGTCTCCGGTGATTCGGTTGCGGCCGGTGTGCCGGCGATGATCGAGTCGAAGAACTTCACTTCGCCGCCGGTGGCCTGGAAGTTCAAACCGAGAAACGTCACCCGCCGAGCGTTGAGTATGGAGTTCTTCGAAACCCGCACCTCGTTCTCGCCCGTCACGCGACGGATGAGCACGTTGTCCAGCGTGAGTCGGCATGATCGTTCGGCGTTGGCGCGACCGGTCAGGTACAGCGGACGAACCGCCGACGAAAGCACCACGGCGTTGCTCACCGAATAGCGTCCCGTATCGAGAAAATACAAATCGAATCCGAGACAATCGCGGATGAAGACGCGGTTGTAGCTGGTGACACTCGCACCGGTGTCGCAGATGCCCGTCGAATTGCCGATCGAAACAAAGCCATCCACCCGATACCGGGCGGTCTCGTGCGCGCTGATGCCGTCGTCGCCGCATTCGATGGCACGGATGTTTTCAAACAGAACATCCTCGCAATGGCCGTGAATGTTGAAGCCGTCATTGTAGGGATGCGTGGCGGTGAGATTGCGGATGATGAGGTGGGTATTATGGTTAGTGCCCGAACTGCTGAACTGAACGCCAGCCGATCGGGTTGGAACGAAAATATTGGCGGCGGCAAGCTTTTGACCCGGTGGCAATTTCAGGTAAAATGCTCCGGCGATCTGCTGCGCGCGGGGCATTTTCCGGCCCGCATTTTTTACGAACGTCCATTCGCCGGGTTTGAGTTCGTTCGGCTGTTTGAGTGGAGCGCTGGGGCCTTTCGATGTCCGGCCCATGTGATTCATCCTGCCGTTCCAGAGAAAAAACCATCGCTGTATGATGGCGTCGTCGAGATAAGGCAGGAGATGTTCGCAGCGAAAAAGTGCGGGCCCAACCTCTTCCCATTGTTCCGGCACAAGTGGATCAGAGCCTTCCAATGTCGCTCCATGGCCATCGAGCGTGATGGGTTTTCCCGGTTCACCGCGTTTGCCGTAAAACCCGGCGTATTCGCGATACACGATGGGCAACAGATGAATCGTGTCTCCGGGTTGCGCAATTCGAATGGCGTGCCGGATGGTTTTCAACGGCCCATTGGTGGACGTGTTATCACCCGTTCGAGGATCGACGTGGATATCTCGGCCGAAGGAGCACGGAATGGTGCCCGTAATGGTTGCGACAATGAGGACGGCAAGCACTGGTGTCATCGGGCGGAGCCCAACTGCGGGAGCGCGGACTTCAGTCCGCAGAAGCGTTGCAGTGCAGAAATCTTCCGTATGCGGGTGACGATGGTTGCAGATGGACGTTTCTGCGGCGTAAACGCCGCGCTCCGGGGGCTCCGTGCAAATGCGCGCGCGCTTCATTCCAACGTGGCTTCTACTTTGCGTCATTGGGCATTGGATATCAGTTCGAAATCTTGA
>CALBIE010000204.1 GCA_937893495.1 uncultured Verrucomicrobiales bacterium
TCCAACGATTGCCTCCCCCTGGCTGCCTGATCCGAAGAATTCTGTCTCACACCCGAATCCGATCTCGCGAACGGATTTAATTTGGCCAATTGCCGATCCGCCTCTTACAATTCAGGTCATGGACCCTACGATTTCCCGCCGCCAATGGCTTTCGACCACCGGATCGACAACTCTGCTCGGATTGGCGTCCCTCACTTCTCCAAGACTCACCAGCGCGGCAACATCGCCACCGGTCATCGACATCGGCAATCGGCGTGAGTTGTTCATCGACCGGTACCTGATCGCGGAAATGAAGGGGACTGCCAGCCAGCGCCTGCATCATCCAGTTCCACGCGAAGTTGCGATGCAACACGACGAACCATGGGAAGGTACCGGATGCGGTTATCACAGTATTTTTCACGATGGCGAAAAGTACCGGATGTATTACAAGGCGTGGCACCTCGAGGTTGGAAAGGGAAAGCTCAACACCGGGCGTCATCCGCTCTATTGCTGCTATGCGGAGAGCCACGACGGCATCAACTGGATTAAACCCAATCTGGAACTTTACGACTTCAAGGGCTCGAAAAAGAACAACATCACGATGATCCCCAGCACGGTGAACGGGCTCAAGGTGGATCCAGGCCACCCCGCCGTGTTCAAGGACGAGAATCCGAATGCCGCGCCCGATGCACTGTACAAGGCCATCTTTCGCTCGTCCGGCAAACGCGGACTGCTTCCGTTCAAATCACCCGACGGTCTGCGCTGGTCGCCAATGACGGACGATCCGATTCTCGGCGGACTCGGCGCGTTCGATTCGCAGAATCTCGCCTTCTGGGATCCGACGCTGGGCAAATACCGCGCCTACTGGCGCATCTTCACCGCCGGTAGCATAACCGACAAGGAATGGAAACCAGCGGGCCATCGCGCCATCCGCACGGCGGTTTCCGATGACATGATCAAATGGACGGAAGTAAAGGACCTTACTTACGTTGATTCACCATCGGAGCAACTTTACACCAATCAGATCAAACACTACCTGCGCGCGCCGCACATCCTGATTGGATTCCCCACCCGCTACATCGACCGCGGACCGTCCGTGTCCATGAGCGCCCTGCCCGACTCCGAACACCGGGAATTGCGCGCTTCGTCCGTCAAGCGATACGGCCATGCGATTACCGAAGGGTTGCTGATGACCAGCCGCGACGGCGTTCATTTCAAACGCTGGAACGAGGCATTCCTCCGTCCGGGCATCGAGCGTCCCGGCACGTGGCATTACGGCGCGCAATACATCGGCTGGCATGTGGTGGAAACAAAATCCAGTCTGCCCGGCGCACCGAATGAACTTTCACTCTACGCAACCGAAGGTTATTGGCACGGGAAAGGCAGCACACTGCGTCGCTACACTTTGCGACTGGACGGCTTCGTCTCGATCAATGCCTCGATGAAGGGCGGCGAACTGATTACCAAACCGTTGAAGTTTTCCGGCAAGCAACTGGAATTGAATTTCAGCACTTCGGCGGTCGGCAGCGTCCGGGTGGAGATTCAGGATTCGGCCGGGAAGCCGTTCAAAGGTTTTGCCCTCAGTGAGTGCCCACCCCAGTTCGGCGACTCAGTCAAGCGTGTCGTGTCGTGGAAAAATGGAAGCGATGTTTCAGCGCTGGCTGGCAAAGCCGTCCGCCTGCGCCTTGAGCTGAAGGATGCAGATTTCTACAGTCTGCGGTTTGAATAGCGTACGCGGGAGCGCGCCAGCGTCTTGGAGTGCGCGCGCTGCTGCGCCGCTTTTCGGGCGAGCGAGGCGGATCCGAACCATTTGGGTATCGACCGTAGAAGACCCACGGTTCGAAAATCAAAAATTCACATTCAGCAATCGATATTCTTTCCCGCACGAATAACCGAAGATTGATGAACCACGAGTGTTGATTTTTGAAGTTTTTTTAAAAATGCTGCCGTGTTGTCGAGGCGCCATTTGTCTCCGCCAGGTCGTGGAGTTTGGTGGCAGAGCGCAGCGCCGACACCGCCTTCCTTGCGGCCGTCGCAAATCAATTGCTGCGCAATGGGAAACCCGAACGCTTGAGCCATCCCGCCGCCAATGTCTGCCGGCAACCTTTCAAAACATCCGGACACGCCCCTTATTCCCAAAGGCGGGGCAGCAGCGCGCGCACTCCAAGACGCTGACGCGCCAATTGCATCGCCACTACACGACAACGCTGAATAACTGCAATCCTTCATCTGACACCCGACGGCAGCACGTTTCCAACTCAGTCACCATCCAAGGAGGGAAGCACCCCGTACTTTTCTCGCCAATGAATCTGACCCAACGACCGCTGGGCCATCTCTCGGATTCGTTGATGCGGGTTTTTCAGAAACCGATTGAGACATTCCTTAACCGATTCCGAACCGGGAGGCGCCGCGCCGAGGGCATAGATTGCCCGGTCTTTGCCGGTATTCGCCGGAAGGGATTCCGCGAGTTGGATTAGCCTCTTGATTGCGTGCTTGTTATGACGATCCATTTTGAGCACCCAATGAGCCGCCCAAGTTCGTCTAAAATACTTGCTGGGGCCATCCATAACCTGCTCGTACCGCCGGATGACTAACTCCGGGGCGAGTCGTCGGATGTAGGACGTCAATTCCAATGCCTCATTCGTACCGATGTCTTCGGTTAATTCCTCGAGAATCGGCAGCAGAACATCCACCCTTCCTCGCAACTGGCCTAGAACCCGGCGAACCTTCCACAAATGCTCCTTATCCGTTGACAGCAAATTTGTCCGAATAATCTCCGCCATGTCCGTTCGCGACGGATCGACTCGCGCAATTGCCAGAGCCGCGCCGAACCTGGTGATGCCCGTTTCATCTTGAACGATCTTTTCCAGCGCGGGAATCGCATTCGAGGCATGGAGTCCGCAGTTGCCGATGGCAATCATCAACTCGGTCGAGTATTGGTGCCGAGCCATGTTCTCAATCATGATTGGCAAAGCATTCGTCACAACATCGCCAAAACCCGCCATTGCCCGTGCTGCGGCTAACCGCGTTGGAAATCCACCGTTTGTAAACGCTGTCACCGCGATTTGAACCGCTCTTACACGCTCATCTCGCGTTGAGTTGAGGAGGTGCACGGGAAACGATTGCCGGTTATCAGGAACGATGTCTGAGATTGCTCTTTCTACACAGTAAAGTGGCGGTTTGATTGCGTGTAGCATCTGCAGAGCTGCGCTTCGTACCAATTGCGGTTTCGCAAAGGAGTGAATTTCGGGTTGAAGATAGGCACGGATCAAAAATGGAACGGCGTTCGTATCGAAATAACGAATGGCGTCCACGCCCGAATCCAGATGAGGCTGGATGTGGTTGCAACGCTCCCTGAACCACGATTCCAACGTCCGGCCTTCGAACTCGATCGCGCCCGCCGGATCATTTGGTTTTTCAGGTTGCGATGATTTCCACCAGAACAGGAACACGCTTAAGAACACGCTGGCGAGGAGAAGGGGCCTCATCACTGCCGCTTTTCCCTTTCCTTCCTTCATGCTGAACCGGCATGTAGCCCACATGGTCCCATTTCAATCTTCCTCGTCCTTCTCCTCATCCAATTCCCGCAGCATTTTCTTAATGTCGCGCGCGCCGTAGATGGTGGTCATCACCGCCATCACCGCAAACACCGCGAGCACGCCGACAAAGACGATTTTCCAAATCAGCATCCAGTTCATACGGATTCCTTTCGTGGGGGATTCTCTTTGTCGGGCATCAGCTTGGAAAACACGAACATGGCCACCAACGCCGCGACGACCGAGGCGATTCCCACCTGCGCACCCGTGAGCCGCTGGACCCATTCGCCGGTCTCCGCATGCCGGTATTGCAGGCCAACCAACTGCTGCACCGGGCCGAGTCCGAAGATCGCACTGAAGCCGACGATCAACGCCGCCAGCGCTCCCGCACAACTGGCGTTCTTCCAATAAATCCCACCAACCAGCACGGCGATTGCACCGTTGAAATATATTGCCCCGCTCACGGCCATGTAATCCCAGATGTCGTCCTTGCCCTTGTAGAACAGTCCCCAATAGAGAACATAGCCGCCGATCAGCACGATGATGATGCGCGTCAAACGGATACGCGCCGCCTCGGTCAGGCCGTTCTTGCGCAAGGGCGCGACCACATCCTGCGTGATGACCGAACTCCAGCAGAGGAAGTAGCTGTCGTGCGTGGACATGAACGCCGCGATCATCGCCGCCGTCACAATTCCCAACAGCACCGGTGGCACCAGTCGCCCGATAAAAATTGGCAGCGCATAAAGATTATCAAACGGTTCTGCGTTGCTTCCCTCCGGCGGATAGAACAGCGCCTTCAGATCGGCTCCCTCGGGCGACGCCATGATGTAAACGAACGCGCTGATGCCGAGGAAATACGGAATCATGAACCGCACGGTGAACGACACGGAAGACCAGAGGTATTGTCGTTTCACGGCAGCCGTGCTTTCCATCGCCAACGCCCGCGCAACCGCAGTCGGCCAGATGGCACTGCCAATCAATCCGGCCGTGATGAACATCCAGATGACATACCAGACGCCAAAGTCCGATCCCTCGGCGAGCGGATTGAATCCCGCCTCCCCCATGTTCGCCTGAACGGTCTCGAAAATGTGGTTCCAGCCGAGCCTGGCGATTGCAATTCCCGTGACCAGCAACACTCCGAATGACAACACCACAAACTGAATGTAGTCGGTCAGGATGACGGAAATCATCCCGCCGAACGTCGTGTAAATGAGTACCAGCACCAGCAGAACGACCATGACGGTTGGCAGTGCCCAGCCGGTGTCCGACAAACCGGTCACCCCGACGATGAACATCGATCCGACCTTGAGAAAAAGCCCCATGTTCAGGATGCCGGCAAAGGCGAGAATGATTCCACCCAGCACCCGCGTCTTCCGGTTGAACCGCTTTTCGTAATACTCGGGGATCGTCAGCACCTTCGCCTCGCGCAATGGGACGACGATGAATCCCGTCAAGCCGACCAGCAGCGTGCCGATGCCCGCGATGGCCGCGATGTGAAACGCCGCGAACCCGCCGGTAAATCCCTTCTGCGCGGAATACATCACGGTGATGAGCCCCATCTCGGTCCCGAGCATGGTGGCCACGCCCAGCCAGACGCCCACCTTGCGACCGGCACCGATGTAGGCGGTCATGTTCGTCGCGTATTTGCGCACGAACACCCCGATGAGCACGGACACGAGGAGGTAGACCACGACGATGGCGGTATCGATCGACGTGAAGTTCGTTTGGCTCAGCGCCTCGGCAACTTTGGGGTCCATCGGTGAAAGGGTTTAAGCGAACGAACGTCAAACGCCAATGCCAAATTGAGTCTTGAAGATGACAGCCCGTCGATTGGACGGAACTCCTCAACCGTTTCATGCGAAAGTGATCCAATTAGCCAATCCGATGCTTTTCCATCGCCATTCCTTTTCATCCGTGTTTAATCCGTGGCCGAATAATCCTTGTTTCAGGATTGTGCCCTCACTGACGCACGCATGAAAATCAACCGCTGCTTCGAGCAATCGGAAACCTGTCGCGAATGATGAGCGATTTTCAACTCACGGGCACTCTCCTGCTTTCAGGCAATCTCGCCTTCGTTTTCGCCGCAGCCTGTTTTCTGTTCCAACGCGTTGCCGGGAAGGATGAATGCGGGACCCTGAATCTTTTGCTCGGCATCGGCCTGTTCATGTTTGTCCAGATGATCGGTGCCGCTTTGTTTTTGGGTTATCTGGAGATGTTGAATCGTTGGTCGCTCCTGCTCGTTCACGGGATCACCTGCGGGTTGCTTTATCGGCACGCAAAGAGTCTTTCGACTCCATTTCAATATCTGCGACAAATCCGTTTGAGGCTGAATGCAACAGTGGGAACATTTGGAAATCTCGACTGGATCTTCGCGGCAGTTCTGGCGCTTTTTCTGGGGAGCGCCTTCATCGCGAACCTTCTGGGAACGCCGACTGTTCATGACGCGTTGTCTTACCGGCTGAGTCGCATCGGGCATTGGTTGCAGGAGGGCAGCATCCGCCACTTCATTACCAACGAAGATCGGCAGAGTTATCACGCCATCAACGCCAGTCTTTCCATGCTCTGGTTCACCGCTCCCTTCCCCCACGGATACCCGTTGGTAAAAGTGCCACAGTTTGCCGGGGGTATTCTGACACTGCTTTCCACCCTCGGCATCGCGCGCCTGTGCGGGTTCAATCGATATTGCCAATGGGGCACCCTGGCTCTGTTGATCTCCATGCCCAGTTGGACCGTGCAATGGATGACCGGTCACAGCGATTTGATCACCGCCGGCTTCATGAGCGCCGGACTCTATTTTCTGTTGCTGTGTTTTCAAACTAGAAGATTTTTTGTCCCTGCCTGGTGCGGAATCGCACTGGCAGTTGGCGCCAAAGGAACAGTTTTCTACTGGGGACCCGGTCTGGTCGCCATGGTCGGGCTCTGGGCCGTGCTCCATCCCGCCAATCGGGCCTTTTGGATTCGGCACTGCCGGGCGGCCATTCCTTGCCTGGTGTTGCTGGCTTTTCCGCGCTATGTCGAAAATACTTTTCATTACGGAAATCCTTTTGCCCCGAAAGACACGATCACGAGCCATCATGGATCGGGTGACTCTTCCAGGCTCGGGGAAAAAGTCGGCTTGAACACGCTGTCAACGATGATTCAAGTGCTGGAGCCGGTCTCGAATCCATTCCCACTGAACCGGGCCGTGAATCCAGTTTGGCGCCGGCTGGTGGCAGGGCTTCCAGATACAGACCCGTATTCAAATACAGCGTTGCCACGAAAACCCGCACTGGAACATTTCGGCAACCTGAGCATAAAGAACGCGGACACTCTTTCCAGCGGTTTGACCGTTGTCGCGATGGCACTCCTGGGCGGGGTCATCGCCCTGATTCGAGTCGTGAAGCATCGGGACAGGAACGCCCAGTTATGGACGAGTTTCGCCGTCGGTATCGGGGGCTATTTGTTTTTCTTCTCCGCCCTGTTCAACTGGTGGCCAACGAGTTTCCGGTACTTCAACCTGCTCGCCCCATGGGCGGCGGTGCTGGGAATGGTTCCATTCCATTTCCTCCCGAAGCAACGGTTGCGGATTGGCTGTTCGATGCTTTGGATCCTGGCATCGATTTCCGCATGGGATGGTTATTTCCATACCTTCAATTCGGGTTGGAAAACAATGGACTCCAACCGGGAACCTCAGGATTATCTCAAGGTCTTCAAGCTGCAACGGCAGATGATTGATCAGTTCCCCGAGGGTTCGAGAATTGGAGTGGCACTTCCCTGGAACCAGGTATTGGCCGGTTTCTACCGCAACCGAACGAAAGTAAAAATTCAGTTAATGGATTTAAACAATCTTCCGCGCTTTCCCGCCGCGGCCTGGTTAATGGAAAAAGACCTGGACGCGCTGATCACTTCACCCTACCAACCCACGGAACCGAAACACGGCATTCGTTATCACCCGACCGGCGACGTAGCGAGCGGAACGATGTACTACCTGGTTCATATTGTGAAAAAATGATCCGGAAGCATTTCCTTTTCGCGGGTCAAATCAGCGACGAGCCGCGATTGATGGAAGTTTTGAACCCCTGGGTTGGGAAAACCTCCAACAATTGGACGCGCATCGCAGCCATGAACCGGAGCGCCGGCATGTTGCCGGCTTATTCCCTGCCGGAGTCCCGCACGATTAATTCCGACCGGAGTCGTCTCGTTGACACGCAACGGTTTAAGCCGGCTGCAAGCCGGCGCTCCATCATCGGGTTTATAGAGAGACACAATGTCACCGCTTTAATCTCGCAATAAAAAAGCCCGCTCGAATTATCGAACGGGCCTTCGAAGAATTGAATCACCGCACAGGTTACGCTCCCATGGCGTCCTCGAACGATCCCTGCGCGATCGGGAAGCACAAGTTGTCACGCACCCAGGCTATGCCGTCCGTACTGGTTGCATCGCCATCTCGAAAGTTGCTCTCGGCTTCGACCACGAGCGGGGCGGATTCCGTTCCCATCACTTCGCAATAGCGTTTCGGGTAGCCGACGCTGATCATCAACTCGGTGTAACGCGTGAGGTTAATGTCACCGGTGGAAAGATCCGTGAATTGCATCGCGCGATTCTGCCAGTTGGGCTCCATCTTGCGCAGCGGGAAGTTCGGACGCACCACAAAGTTTTTCACATGGCAGCCATACACCCGGGAACCAACCTTGAGAAAACGATCTTCCCAATGTTCGCCTTCCCAGCAGTGCGAAGGGTCAGCGTTGACACCCAGGCATTGGTCGCCGTCGCAAATATCCACAAGCGCATTGAACTCGTCCGCACACATCGCGGCGGTGCCGGGATGGATTTCGTGGGCGAGATAAATGCCCAACTGGTTGGCATGTGCGCGCAATTTCGCTGTCTTGCCGACAAAGCGTTCCTGACCCTCCTTCACCAGATCATATCCCGGTCCGGCCCAGAATCCCCACGGATAACCGGTCGCCATCTCCCAGCCGAATGCCACGCCAAAGAACATCGGGATAATTTTGACACCCATTTCGGCGCATGTATCCATCAGTCGCAACAGATAATCCTCGTAGAACTGTTCAACTTCCGCCGGTGATTTGCTCTGCATCGGACCGTGAGTGAACGGCAGGCCGGTCTTCGTTCCAGTCCACGCGCTGGTGTGCAACCAGAACGGGCAATGCGCCGAGATACCGTCGATTTTCAAGCCATGCTTTTCGAACGCATCCTTGATTTCCTGCGCGCTCTTGAACTTCGCGCCATCGGAGCCATCAGCCTCGAGCATGTAGTTGGAAGGCTGCGCGCCGGCACCACCGGATTGCCTGGCAAAGGCGAGGAAACTATCGAGTCCTTTCGGACCGTGTTGCGCTCCCTCGATACTGGAGTGAAATATTGCGTTAGCCATAACTTGTTTTAAGGGGCGGAAGGAAAGCAGAGCAAAGTGCTTATTTCAATCAGTTTTTGGCAGAACTGCCCTTGGTTACCGCAATCCGAGATTTCGCCAACAATTTGAAGCTGAAAGACGTTAATCGAAGGATATCGTCCCATTAATTTGATTCATA